>DATKNH010000173.1 GCA_035541455.1 Syntrophorhabdales bacterium | reverse complement strand
GGAACTCAATTACCACAGCTACCGCTATTATGTCCTCGACTCACCGGTAATCGGGGATGATGAGTATGACAGGCTCTACCGCAAACTGCAAAAATTGGAAGAAGAGTCGGGCTATGTTCTGTCTGATTCTCCCACACAGAGAGTGGGCGCGGCGCCTCTGGAGAAGTTCGAAAAGGTACGCCACACTGAGCCGATGCTCTCTCTTGGCAACGCCTTTTCTTACGACGAACTGACGGACTTTGACAAAAGAGTGAAGAGGTTCCTCGACACGAGCCGAGATATAGAGTACACGGTCGAGCCGAAATACGATGGCCTGGCAGTGGAACTCACCTATAAGGATGGTCTTCTCCTTCGGGCATCCACACGCGGAGACGGCTATGAAGGGGAGAACATCACGCAGAACATTCGCACCATACGAGCTGTACCGTTGAGGATCGAAGGGGATGGGAAGTTCCCTGCGGAGATCGATATCCGCGGGGAAGTCTACATGGACAGATCGGAATTCGAGAAACTCAACACCGAAAGGGAACGAAACGGGGAACCGCTTTTCGCCAACCCCCGGAATGCTGCCGCAGGTTCCGTCCGGCAACTGGATCCCGCAATCACCGTGGCGCGAAAACTCCACATGGCCTGTTACGGTCTCGGCTATCTGAAGGGAGCGGCATTCAAAACGCATTATGAATTTATCGAGTGGCTCAAAAAGATGAAATTTCCGGCTCCGGCTTTTGTGGAACGCGCAACCGGCCCTGCTGCAGTAGTCAAGCTTGTGCATGAGGTGGAGGCGAAACGGAGCGCTTTCCCTTTTGAGACTGACGGGGCAGTTATCAAAGTGAATGACTTTGACCTGCAAGGGACATTGGGCTTCAAGACCAGAGAGCCGCGCTGGGCTATCGCTTACAAGTTCCAGGCCCATCAAAGCACGACCAGGATAGCCGAGATACACGCCAGCGTGGGGAGGACCGGGGTATTGACGCCCTTTGCTGTATTCGAGCCGGTGCGCATCGGCGGCGTCACAGTCTCCAGGAGCACGCTTCATAACTGGGACGAGATGGAGCGCAAGGATATCAGGATCGGCGATACTGTTGTCGTTGAAAGAGCAGGCGACGTGATCCCCCATGTCGTAGCGGTAATAAAAGAGAAGCGGACGGGAGCCGAAAAACGTTTTGCTATACCCCATACGTGCCCTGCGTGCGGCAGCAGGGTTGTTCGGGAAGAAGGTGAAGTGGCTGTCCGGTGTATAAACCTGGACTGTCCGGCACAGGTAGTTGAGAGGATCATCCATTTTGCGTCGCGCGACGCATTGAATATCGAAGGCCTGGGGGAAAAAAATGTTGAACTCTTTTATTCTAAGGGGCTGATCCATAACTTCTCGGACCTTTTCAGGCTCACAAAAGAGGACCTGCTCCGGCTGCCCAGGTTCGCCGAGAAATCTGCCGAGAACCTGATACACGCGATAGCGAGAAGCAAAGAGACGACGCTTGCACGCTTTCTCTACGCGCTGGGGATATCGCAGGTCGGTGAGTACGCGGCCAGGCTGCTGGCAAAGAATTTCAGAACTCTTGAGTCCTTATACCACGTGCGAATGGAAGAGATAACCGCAATCAAGCAGATGGGAGAGAAGGTCGCCAGTTCCATCTCCAGTTTTTTCAGCCATCCGGACAACCTCAAGACATTGAAGAATCTTGAAGCGCTGGGCTTACGTCTCTCCAATCCCGATTTCGAGACGGTAAGTGAAGAGAAGAAGCCTTTCGACGGGCTCACGTTCGTCATGACGGGGACCCTGCCCAAACCAAGAAAAGAGATCGAGGACCTTATCGATTCGCTCGGGGGACGTGCTGCCTCGTCCATCTCGAAGAGCACCAGTTTCCTTGTGGTTGGAGAAGATGCGGGCTCCAAGCTGCAGAAGGCTGCGGCACTCGGTGTTAAGACTATTTCCTACGATGAGCTCCTGGCGTTGATCGAAGAGGGCAGGTAAAGGCTCTGCACGCTGCTCATCAGGCTGTTTGCCCCTGGCAGGAACTGCCTGAACCGGCTGTGCAGCCGTAACAGTGGTCACCCACAACGATTCGTCTTGACGCGAGCAGGCTCATGTCGAATGAGGAGATGTGAGGGGGCGCACCATGATTGACGGTCAGGCCCAGCACCTGGTTAAAATCGCAGTCATAGAGACTCCCATCCCAGCCGACTGACAGAGTTGATTTGCACATGACTCTCTCCAGCGCAGCCACGTTGAAGGCCTTGATCAGGCTGCTCATGTACTCATTGTAGTTGTCTGTCCTGACAAGATAGTCCAGGTAACGGCCGACAGGCATGTTTGTGATGCAGAATAGACGGGTGAAGCTTACCCCGTAACGCTCGCGGAGACTCTGCCTGTAGAGTGATTCAAGGCTGGCCTGGGAGCCGGGAAGGTACGCCCCGGTGGGATTATGGACAATGTCGAGCAGAAGACTGCTGCCCGGCTCGCCATAGCCCAATGCATTGAGCCGTTTCATCGCCCCTATCACTTTTGCGAATACACCTTCTCCTCTCTGCCGGTCGGTCATCCTTGGCGTGACATGGGGCAACGAGAGAACGATCTCAACCCGGTTGCGGGCGCAGAGCTCCAGAAGGCCTTCCCGCTCTCCGTCGCAAAGAAGCACACCATTGCTCCGTATGATGATGCGCCGCTGCAACGCACCGCACTCGTCTAGGAGCCAGCATACATCCGGGTGCAACTCGGGACTGCCACCGGTCACGTCGACCGTCGGTATCAAATTATTTTTCAGGACAACCAGGCACTGCTCCAGCACATCCCGGGACATAGTCTCAGATCTCCGCGGGCCCGCTTCCACATGACAGTGCCTGCACTCAAGCGTGCACCGGTAGCCAAGATTGATCTGAAGAATGTCAACGCTTGTCGCCTTGAGAGGCGCCCCGGACTTTTCTCCGAAGGAGGGCACGACAACGGATGCCAACACGTCTACATCTCCTTCTGCTGTATGATCTTTCTCATCTGTGTCGAATGGGCCAGCACAATCCCCGCGGTCATTGCCGCTCCGACATGTACCGCCTCCATCATCTCCTCCCTCGATATACCGAGCGTCAGGCACTGGTTGGTGTACGCGTCAATGCAGTAGGGACAGGTCTGTGTCGTAGCAACGGCGAGCGCAATGAGCGCCTTTTCCCGTTCGCTCAGGGCACCCGCTTTCATGGTCTCACCGTAATAATCGAAGTACTTCTTTCCCAGATCAGGTGCGTACTCTCCTATATTGCCGAAATCTTCAAGATCCTTTTTCTCATAGTATTCTCCCATGGGCAACTCCCTTCTCAATTTCTTTCTCTAGTACTAATAGGGCAGCATCGAGCGTGAGACAATGAGTTCCGGACTACAGCCCTTCTTTCTTCAGTTCTTCCAGCAGCGACTTTTGCCGGTCAGTGAGACGCTTGGGAACGTCAATTGCAATCTCCACGTACTGGTCTCCTGGTGCCATACCAGCCTGCGATACGCCAAGGCCCTTCATCCGAACTTTGGTGGAAGCCTTGACCCCGGGGGGAACCCTTATCTGCTTGGCTCCGTCAATAGTCGGCACCTCCACGCTGCCACCCAGTGCGGCGTCGCTGAACGTTATCTCCTTGGTAACATAGAGATCATTGCCCACTCTTTTGAAGACCGGATGCTCCCCCACTTTGACCGTTACGTACAGGTCTCCTGCTCTTCCTGTGTAGGGGTCCTTGCTGCCTTTTCCCTGGAGTCGTAAGCGCTGGCCTGAATTGATGCCTTTGGGTATTTTGACCTTGATCTCCTCTGTTCCTTGAGGCCCGCTGAAGGAGAGCCTCTTTTCCGATCCCCTGATAGCATCCATGAAGGGAATTTCCAGTTCATAGTTGAGATCGAGATCTCCGGCAGGCCTCTGCTGCCTCGCTGCAAAATCCTCCGGATTAAAGTCAAACCCCCGCCTGCCTCCTCTGCCCTGCTCTCTTCCAGCTTGCCTGCCACCGAAAATGATGCTGAACAGATCCTTGTTGCCAAAACCAAGGTCCTTGAAAAGATCACCAATATTGAAACCGCGGTATATGTCTTCCTGGGAGTACCTCTGCTGAAAACCGCTCATGCCATAGGTATCGTACTGTTTTCTCTTCTCCGCATCGCTGAGCACCGCGTACGCTTCGTTGATCTCCTTGAAATGCTCCTCGGCTTGTTTGTTGCCGGGGTTCCGGTCAGGGTGATATTTCATTGCAAGCTTTCTGTAAGCCTTTTTGATGTCGTCTTCAGTCGCGCTCTTCTGCACCCCGAGAATTTCGTAATAATCTTTTTTACCAGCCATTGACACCCCCCACAAAGGAAGTATGCTCGCCCACATCACGGCCGAGCGCTTCAGCAACAGTCTTGCATTTCACCTTAAGAATATATATCACACGCCTGCCGCCGTGGAATTCCGAGATGGACTCATAATTGCCCATGCCTTTTGCAATAACCACTGCATCGCTCTCCCACAGATCGTTGACGGTCTGAGACATGCGCTCTCGTGTTATGCCGACTTCATCGGCACCGGTGGAGATTATATTCGGAAAAAGATCGCACAGGCGGTACATTGCGACGTCAGTCATTGACAGGTCATTCTGAGCCGGTCCCTCCTTGACCGCATAATAGACAAACTTTCCGGCGTTCTCCAGCAAGCGGATCAACGGCAGATCAAAGAAGAAATCGCCTACGTTATCGCCAAAGAGTAACGCCCTGCTACCAGAGCTCACAACTGCTCCGCGGATGCTTTCGATATCGGCTACAAAGCGGAAATCCGCTACGTTGTATGCACCGCCGAAATAATCGTGGGAATTGCCCAGGCAGGAATATTTCAATACGCCCTCCAGACCCTCATTGACAAGGCATTGAAACTCCGCGGCCGCTTTCCTGGCTTGGCTCAATTCCAGGGCCTTCTTCGCCGCAAAAGGATCCGACACACCTGTCTCGGCCCTTATGAACTTGAGGAGTTGGTTTGATACCGCGGTCGGATTTGTGTCAGGAGTACAAAGCCGGTCGATCAAGTCAAATGACCGCTCAATCAGCGCACCATCAGCACCTGAAAGACTCACGGTCTGCCGGGCAAGGTCTCGCAGGCAGGCATAACATCGTTCTTTTGCTTTCATGATTAAACATATACCCAAAGCCTTTACAATTCAAATTCACGAAAATAGTATAATGGTATCGAGTTTGCACGCTCCTGAAAAGGACACGCACAAGGTGAACTTACCAGAGGAGAAGAGGAGCTTCCATGCCTATCTACGAATACTACTGTGACAAATGCAAAAAGGTTTCCTCCTTTTTGCTCCTGCGGGCATCAGAAGAGATCGAGCCTTACTGCAAGGCCTGCAACACAAGAGATGTCCGGCGCATTCTCTCCCGCGTCTCCGTGTTGAAGAGTGAGGAGAGCAGGATGGAAAGCCTGCTCGATCCGAGCAAGTTATCCGACCTGGACGAGAACGACCCGAGGAGCGTGGAGAAGATAATGAAACGCATGGGCCGGGAGCTTGGCGATGAAATGGGGGAAGGCTTCGAACAAGAGATGGAAGAAGCTCTCTCGGGCGCGGAATCTAGCTCGCAAGAAGATCTCTGATCGGCCCTTTTCCTTCTCGAAGCACTTTCACCTCATCATCCACGAGACTTACGACGGTCGATGGCTCGCCCGGAATAAGGCCGCCATCAATGACAAGGGCGACGGAGCCCTTCAGGTAACGGTCGATCTCCTTGGGATCGGTCAGCAACCCGAGGGTCTGGCTTTTGGCGCTGGTATTGATAAGCGGCCGCTCGAGAAGACGCGCAAGCGCCATCGGCACAGGATGGTTCGGCATTCTTACGCCGACCTCTTTTTTACCTGACATCATGAGACGCGGTATGATCCTCCGGGCCTGGAGAATGAAGGTGTAGGGACCGGGAAGAGAGACCTTGAGCACGCGAAAGGCGAAATCACTCATCACTGCGTAAATGCTGACCTCTTTGAAGTCCTTGAAAATGACACTGAGAGGTCTCTTCTCGTTTAATCCCCGAATTTCATAGAGGCGCCTGATGGCCTTCACGTTGAACAGGTCGCAGCCAAGCCCGTAAAAGGTATCTGTCGGGTAGGCAATGATCTCACCGTTCTGCAACGCCCCCAGTATGGCATCGGTTACCTTTCTTTTGGGCCTCGAAGGGTCCCATTCGACAATCATCGTTTCCTCCCTACATATCTGGCTACAGCCCGCTTCCTTCCGTTGAAGAGGTAAACGCCCTCCTCATAAAACAAGAGATCAAGCCCTCTGAAGTAGCCGATAAGTTCGCCGTCATGCAGCAGATAGTCAGGATTGTGTGGCCCGTCGACGTTGTTCTGATGCTTCAGAAACGTTTCGTACAGCAGAATGCCGCCGGGGCTAAGCAAGGAAGGGAGATCACCCATCATCTCCCGTATGAGAAAGTCGAACACAAGTACGGCGCCCGCGGACCCTTTCTTGAAGGGAAGCCGGTACGCGTCGCCGTATATTGGAAAGATCTCCACGCCGCGTTCTGCGGCCTCCCGGAGCGCCATTCTTATTCCCTCCCAGGAACGATCGAGCCCGCAGCAGAAACAACCCTTCTCAGCGAAGAGGAACAGATCCCTTCCCGTGCCCATCGCAATGTCAAGTACAGGACGTCCCTCTGGTACCATGCTCCAGAATCGTCTTACGAGCTGATGGGGCTGCAGTGGGCCCGAGTAGAAACCTTCCTGATACCTCTTATCCCAGTCCGTCATCCGAACAACTGCCTCGCATTGATATAGACCAGCTTTTCTTTTTCTCCCTCTTCGAGAGTATCCATGTCCCGCGCGTATCTCTTGTAGGAGAGCAGAGGATAATCCGATCCGAAAAGCACCTTATCGGGCATGCACCCGGTGACAAACCTGTAAACCTCGTTGGTGTAGAGCAGCGGCACCGCTGCCAGATCATAATAGACGCGAGCGAACGCCTCTCTGATCTCCGGCATGAATTCGTAGAAGCAGATACCGCCACCGAGATGGGACAATATAGTCACGAGCTCAGGGTGGCTTTCAACAAAAAAAACGAGCTCCTGAAAATCCATTCTGGTCTTGCCATGATACGCGTGCCCTACCTGCTCATTCACGTGAAGCATAAGGGGCAGGCCGTTCTCCTGAGCGCAGTCGGCGACGATGTCCAGCGCTTTTCTCTCCTTTTCACCGAATCCCGTTTCGTAGAAAGCCAGCTCTCCTATTCCACGCGCACCTGCCTGAATGGCGCGCTCTGCTTCTTTAATGGCAAACGCTTTGTCTTTCACGTCCACCATTGCAAAGGGGATCACCTTTGGGTTGCGTCGTGCCACATCCAGAATATACGCATTACAGGCGGTGATGAGCGCCCGGTCCTTAAAGCCAAAGCCGCACACGACGGCGCGATCAATCTCCTGTTCGGCCATGTAGTGGGCAAGCCCCGTCTCGTCTACCATCCTCGCCTTTGGATTTCCGTACAGCAGCGAAAAGCGGTCATCTTTTGACGCAATTCGGTCCCTTCTATCTATTACGTCAGCCGGAAAAACATGCGTATGAGCATCGATGATTGTCATGCTCCTTAATTATAAAGCTTCTCGCGCCCTTATAGAAATAAATTTGAAGAGCGGTTGGAGGGTGGAGGGGGCGACGTGAGCCCCATGCTGTATCCCCGAAGGGGTAGCGAGCGAGAGCTCGCGAGAGGGGGAGGCTCCAGCGGCTTTTGCCGATGGAGGGGGCGACGTGAGCCCCATGTATGGATTTTTTGAGTTGTTTGATGCTATAACCAAAATAATGCCGCTGAAGGTCGTTTTTCTTGACTGCGACGGGACACTCACCACGGTCAAAAGTAGCTGGGAATACCTCCATCGAAGACTCGGCCTGTGGGACGACAACGCCGATGAGTTCCAGCGCCTCTTCAGGGAAGGAAAGATAGATTACAACGAATTCTGCAAGAGAGACGCGCTTCTCTGGAAGGGTCTTTCGGTGGAGCGCGTCATGGCAGTGATACGTGAAATAGCCTACCACGAAGGCGCGCACGATCTGGTCGGGTGGCTTCACGCCAGGGGCATCTTCTCAGTGATTCTATCGACGGGCCTTTCTCTCCTGGTAGAGCGGGTAAAGGTTGAGTTGGGGATCGGACGGGCCCTCTCCAATGTACTCGTGGCGCGTGATGGCCTGCTTACCGGGGAAATCAACATTCACGTGCAGCATGATAGCAAGGGGCACTGGGTGAAGCGGATATTGGGAGAACTGGGCGTTGAACGTTCGGAGGCTGCAGCAATTGGTGATGGCGAAGGGGACCGGGGCATGTTCGAGTCAGTCGGTCTCGCGATTGGCTACAACCTTCGTCCGGATCTGCTATCCCTGGTGGACCATGTTGTCTACAACGGCTCGCTTGCAGCCGCGACCGAAGTGCTGAGTTTGCACTCGTGAGAAGCCAAAGGCTTACGCTTCTGACCCTTCTTGGCATGCTTGGCGCGATGACGCTCCTGGCGGGGTGCGCACCGAAAAAGGTACGCATTTATGAGGGACCCGTCGAGCCTTCTCAGAAGGGTGAAGCCATAGTGCAGTACGCCAGCGGTCTGATAGGAAAGCCCTACAGAATAGGTGCCAAGGGCCCCGAGGCATTCGATTGCAGCGGGTTTGTGTACTACGTGTATAAACGCTACAACATCACCATACCGTATACCACTGACGAACTGGTCCGAACAGGCTATGAGGTGTCCAGGGAAAATGTGCTGACAGGCGACCTCGTTGTCTTCACCATCAAGAAGAACTACCACATCGGCATCATGATGAACCACCGGGAGTTCATTCACGCCTCCACCTCGAGAGGCGTTACCGTTGGGAGCCTCGATTTGCCTTATTGGCGAAAAGGTCTCTCGCATTTTAGGCGGGTTATGTGAGAAGCGTTGAGTCGTAGGCTGCGAGCCTTCTAGTGCTTCTTCAGGTAGGAGTTTATATCGGTAGACTTGTAATAGCCGCCCTTGACGAACTGCAGCACTTTCTTGAAAAGGGATTTGTCTACGTAGCCCGGGACCTCGACAACTCTCGCACCGGTTGGCTCCAGAAACCAGGATGATGGGTAGCCTCTTATTCCATAGAGCCTGGCGATGTCATCCGACTTGTCCACGTTGATGCGAACGTAGACAAAATCCTTCTTGAGCTGGGCTTCGACTTCCGTGTCTCCTAGGACAGACCTGTCCATTAATCGGCAGTAGGGTCAGCTGTCAGTGTAAAAATAAAGATAGAGAGGCTTATTCTCGCTCTTGGCAGTCCTGACGCCTTCCTGGTAGGTGATTGCAGAGACAGGCGCAACCGACAGGACGAACAGCAGCAGCGTCAAGAAACTGAGGACAACCCGGCGCATGCAGCAGTTTAATACTAAATTGCTCAAGAATCAACAGCCGATCGATTTTCAAAAAAATTTCTGGCGAGGACTTGACAAGGCTGCCAATTATAAATATATTACCCTTGGCAATCATCAGAGCCGATTGCTAACAGATTTACATCCAAACGAAAGGAGTGTGATACGATGAAGATCAAACCATTACAGGACAGGATCGTCATTAAGAGGATCGAGGAAGAGGAGAAGACAAAGGGCGGTATTATCATTCCCGACTCGGCCAAAGAGAAGCCTCAGGAAGGTCGTGTCGTTGCCGTAGGAGACGGTAAGACACTGGAAAGCGGCCAGAAAGCTCCATTGACAGTGAAACCGGGCGACAAGATCCTCTTTGGCAAGTATTCCGGGACCGAGATCAAAATTGACGGCGAGGAGCATCTCATCCTGCGGGAAGATGACGTTCTTGCTATTGTTCAAGACTAAAGGAAGGAGGCGAATAAGATGGCTAAGGAAATAATGTACGATCAGAAAGCGAGGGAAGCACTTCTCAAGGGCGTCAACACGCTCGCCGATGCGGTGAAGGTAACCCTCGGCCCAAAAGGCAGGAACGTAATTCTGGAGAAGACCTTCGGGTCTCCATCCGTTACAAAAGACGGCGTAACAGTGGCCAAGGAGATCGAGTTAGAGGACAAGTTCGAGAACATGGGCGCGCAGATGGTAAAAGAGGTTGCGAGCAAGACCTCTGACGTTGCCGGCGACGGCACGACCACAGCCACAGTTCTGGCGCAGGCAATTTACAGGGAAGGCGCCAAGCTGGTCGCTGCAGGCCATAATCCTATGGAGCTGAAAAGAGGCATTGAGAAGGCAGTAGAGACGGTCGTCGACGAACTGAAGAAGCTTTCCAAACCGACCAAAGATCAGAAAGAGATCGCCCAGGTCGGCACTATCTCCGCGAACAACGATGAGACCATCGGCAACATCATAGCCGAAGCAATGGGTAAAGTGGGCAAAGAAGGCGTTATCACCGTCGAAGAGGCAAAAGCAATTGAGACAAGCCTGGAGATCGTCGAGGGTATGCAGTTCGACAAAGGATACATTTCTCCCTACTTCGTGACGAACCCTGAGAAGATGGAGGCCGTCCTGGACGAGCCGCTCATTCTCATTAACGAGAAGAAGATAAGCACGATGAAAGATCTGCTTCCGGTTCTGGAGCAGGTGGCCAAGATGGGCAGATCTCTTTTGATCATATCGGAAGATGTCGAGGGTGAGGCGCTTGCCACGCTCGTTGTCAACAAGCTGAGAGGCACCCTGAAGGTCGCCGGAGTGAAGGCACCTGGCTTTGGCGAAAGAAGAAAGGCAATGCTTGAGGATATCGCAATCCTTACCGGCGGCCAGATGATTTCCGAAGAACTGGGAATCAAGCTTGAGACCATCGGCATGAAGGATCTCGGCTCTGCAAAGAGGATAGTCATTGACAAAGACAACACGACGATCGTTGACGGCGCAGGCGACAAGAAAGAGATCGAAGCGCGCGTGAAACAGATAAGGACCCAGATCGAAGAGACGACCTCTGATTACGACAGAGAGAAGCTCCAGGAGAGACTGGCGAAACTCGTGGGCGGCGTGGCTGTGATCAATGTTGGAGCCGCGACAGAATCCGAAATGAAAGAGAAGAAGGCTCGCGTCGAGGACGCGCTCAATGCGACCAAGGCTGCAGTGGAAGAGGGTGTCATTCCCGGCGGCGGCGTTGGCTTTATTCGCTCCCTGACAAAACTGGACAAAATGAAGCTGGAAGGCGAGCAGCAGTTTGGTATCAAGATCGTGGCGAAGTCCCTGGAAGAGCCTATCCGGTGGATTGCCAACAACGCAGGGTACGATGGCTCTATCGTCATCGAGAAGGTGAAAACAGGCAAAGGCAACTACGGCTTTGACGCATCTAAAGAGGTATACGTGGACGACATGATGGAAGCCGGCATTATCGATCCGACAAAGGTCGCCCGGACTGCGCTCCAGAATGCAGCCTCAGTCGCATCACTTCTCCTGACCACCGATGCGATGATCGCTGAGAAACCGAAGGAAAAAGCACCCTTCCCGCCTATGCCGCCTGGTGGTGGAATGGGGGATATGTATTAAGAACGGTTACCCGTTACCAGTTAACAGTTTACAAAAAAAGGGGGCTTCGGCCCCCTTTTTGCTGCCATTCAAATCCCAATATCGAAATCCTAGAGAAGCCCGGGCACCCGCTTGCGGGTTATCGAATATACAAACTGACTATGCCGATCTGAACTGTTGGGGTTTCGTTATTCGACACCCCTTAGGATTTCGACATTAGAATTTAGAATTTCTCAAGGGCTACTTCCCCTGCCCTGCCCTCGACAAAACCGAATCCAATCTCGTGCACAGGCAATGGACCTTCAGTCTGGACAGCCGCTACAATCTCATCCAGTCGCTCGTACCTGAATCCGCGAGCCTTCGTTTCAGTGAGAACCGATTCCAGGAATCCTGCCCAGTTTTTGCCCTCCAGTTCGGCGTGCACCGTAAGGATGTTTATTCCGTCAGTGAGGGAACTGACGAAGAAGCGCGCAAGGCTCTCCTGGTCGCTTCCTTTCAGACCCACAGCCTCATCCAGGGTCGGAAGAGTAGTGGGAACCTGAGGAAGCTTGAACGTCCTTCCTGCAAGCTTTGGCAGAAAAATCGTCTTCCCTCTGACATCGCTGCTGTATGTAAACCCGTTCTCCTCAAAGAAAGCCAGCGCATGCTGATTGATCATCCACCCGGGCGCCGCAAAAGAGTGTGGATCACTTCCCATGATCCGCCGGTACGTAGATACAGCCTCTGTCAGTATATTTCTCGTATTGTCCCCACTCATTCCCTTGATGTGGTCATGCCAGTAGACATGGTCCAGCCCGTGAATGCCCACATCATGACCTTCTTCCGCCAGGGAACGAAGCAAGGGAGCGTTCTTGAGTGCTATGTTTGGTCCCGGCAGAAGAAGCCCGTACATGAGCGTTTTAACGCCATAGGTACTCACAACGCCCACGCGGCCTGCCTTGGACATGAAGCCTCGTCTTGTGAAAACCCGCTTTGCGGTCCAGCCTGTGTGATCTTTGCCCATCGGCACAAAAAAACTCGCCCGCACCCCATGCTTTTTAAAGAGTGCGGCGAGCTTCGGAACCCCGCGCTTCATCCCCTCGCAGGTATCCACATCAACTTTCAGGCCAATGATGCGGGTCATAGAGAGGCCGTGAGCCGTGAGCCCTGAGCGGTGAGCCGTAAGACGAGCCGTAATATGTGAGAGGGAGTCACTGAGCCTTAGCTTACTCCTCGATTTTTGTATTGGATTCGAGATAATACTCGATCGTCTTCCTGAGCGCAGTATCAAGATCAACCTTGGGCTCCCACCCGATGATCTCCCGCGCCTTGCGGATAGAAGGAACCCTGAAATCTATATCCTGATATCCTTTACCGTAAAATTCGCCGGATGAGACTTCGACGATCTCAGAATACTTCTTGTACTGCTTCGTGGCCGGATGCTTCACGAACAGTTCTTTCAACTTATGCGCAAGCTCCTTAACCGTCGCCTCATTCTTCGGGTTGCCTATGTTGAATATCTGCGCATCGCACATGCCGTTCTTGTTTTCTATAATCTGCATCAGACAGGCTATCCCGTCGTCAACATAGGTGAAGCAGCGCTTCTGCATGCCGCCGTCAACCAACTTGATAGTGTCCCCCCGGAAGAGGCTCGATATGAACTGCGTAACCACCCTGGAGCTTCCCTCCTTCTCCGGCTCAAGGGTCAGATCATCCAGTTTCGGGCCAATCCAGTTGAAGGGACGGAAGCAGGTGAATTTAAGTCCTTTCTGGAAGCCATAGGCCCAGATGACCCTGTCCAGCAGCTGCTTGGACGCACTGTAGATCCATCGCTGCATCGGTATGGGTCCTGTTACCAACGGGCTCTTATCCTCGTCAAACTCTTTGTCGGGGCACATGCCGTACACTTCCGAGGTAGAGGGAAATATCAACCTCTTTCCGTACTTCACGCACAGTCTCACGATCTGCAGGTTCTGCTCAAAATCGAGCTCGAATACTTTGAGCGGCTCTTTTACGTAGGTCGCGGGCGTAGCAATAGCCACGAGCGGCAGCACCACGTCACATTTCTTAATGTGGTATTCGATCCACTCCTTGTTTATGGAAATGTCTCCCTCAACAAAATGGAAACACTTCTGGCCGTGACATTTCTCCAGCTTGTCCTGCCGGATATCCATGCCGTACAGTTCCCAGTCCGTTTCGCCGAGAATCCTTTCGGACAGGGCGTTACCGATGAAGCCATTGATGCCTAATATAAGTACCTTCACAACGTACCTCCTAGATGTTTACCCTCCAGCTTCAGCTTGTGGGTATCGACGAATTCTTCTGCTGTGCTCTCAGGCTCGCCCTCGAGCTGCACCGAAACAAGACGGAGTGCCCCCTGGCTGGCAGCCACCACAAAGGGACGTAACGAGATTACGGTACCAGCCGGTACAGCCGATGGGATATCCATTGGTTCGGCTTTCCAGATAAACAGTTTCTTTTCATCCACAAATGTGAAGGCTCCCGGATACGGGTGTGTGACGGCCCTGATGAGATTATACACGGTATGTGCATTCGCGGACCAATCGACAAGCCCATCCTCAGGCCTTCTCCCGCCGAAATAGGAGGAGGCCCCGGTCTGCGGCGCTCGCGGGACTTCGCCTGAGAGGAGTTGCGGCAGTATCTCTTTCATCAGCGTGCGCGCAGCAGAGGCTAACTTGAGGAACAGGCTGTGGGCAGTGTCCTCGAAAGTAATGTCCACTTCTCTCTGCGCCACAATATCGCCTGCATCCGGTTTCACCTCCATCACATGGAGGGTGACCCCGGTTTTTTTCTCGCCTTTTATCAGTACCCAGTTCACAGGACAGCGACCGCGAAACTTCGGCAACAGCGAACCATGAAGATTGAGCGCGGCAAGTCTTGCGCAATCCAGGATATCCTGAGGTATCATGTAGCGATAGTAGAAAGAAAAGATGAAGTCTGGTGCGACGCCCTTGAGCAGATCTGTCCACTTCCCGTCCCGCAGCCTTTCCGGATCATACACGGGAATGGCATGCTCCAGGGCCAAATCCACGGGCCTTCTGAACCATATTTCCTCGTCGGGATCATCTTTGTGGGTGAAAAGGCACGCCACTTCCATGCCGGAGGCCAGTACTTCCTCGAGGCATACATAACCTATCTCGTGATACGCGAAGACAGCCGCTCTCACGTAAGTTCCTTCTTTACAATAAATCGCGGCCTGCCCCTCACCTGCTGATATATCCTTCCTATGTATTCACCGATAACACCGAGGGCAAATATCATTGCACCCATGAATACGAAGTTGATAGCGAATAGGGTGAATACGCCCTCGACCTCAGGGCCCACAACCAAGCGGCGGATGATGAGGAAAATAGCGAACGCGAGGCCGACCAGGGCGATTAAAACACCCAACATACCAATAAACTGGATGGGCAGCAGAGAAAATCCCGTCATCAGATCGAAGTTGAGGTGCAGGAGACGGAAGAGGCTATACTTTGTCGTGCCCTTTTTTCGGGCCTCATGCCGCACCTCGATTTCAGCAACCTTTCTCGCAAAGGTGGCGGCCAGGGCGGGGATAAAGCTTGCCGACTCTCCGCACATGTTCATAGAATCGACAATGTCCCTATTGTAAGCCCGGAGCATGCATCCCCAATCGCGCAGGTTAACGCCGACCAACCTGGCAGTGACCTTGTTGACTATGTATGACGGCAGTGTCCTGAAAATCGAATCCTTTCTGTCTTTGCGGTATGTGCCGACGACCTCATAACCTTCATCGATTTTCGCCACCAATTTCGGTATCTCTTCGGGAGGGTTCTGCAGATCGGCATCTATGGTGATCGCCATGTCGCCGCGTGAGCGCTCCATGCCTGCGAAGAGCGCCATGTGTTGTCCATAATTCCGGTTGAATTCCACTACCCTGATACGGCTATCCCTACTGTGAAACTCATCCAGCAGCTGCTGCGTGCTGTCAGTGCTTCCGTCATTGATATAAATGATCTCGTAGGTCCTTCCCAGCGCCCCCAGAGTTTTGCTCAGACGTTCATTGAGCTCGCGAAGAGATTCTTCTTCGTTGAGAATCGGAACCAGCACAGAGATATCTACCCTGTCCATATCTCCCTCATATTAGAAAATCTTTTTCCGCACGGGATACGTTATACAGTTTTATAGGCTAACGCGAGCAATTTTTCAATAGATTATTCCACTGATCCTATAAAAAAAAGAAGCCGCCGAGTCAGCCAAAGTGACTGAGAGCATTGACTTTGGGTATGCCTATATCGTATCCTAACTGTACTCGCTGGGACACAACGGGGCCTTTTCGGGATTCGGCAAATTTATACGACGACATCTTATCCTAGAGTTTATGGGGCAGGGTAAACTCATCCATGGAAGACGACAAGGTTAGAGAAGATTTATACAACGACGCAAAAAACCACCATACCTCTCTAGACTTGAGACTGCAGATGTTGCTTAAAAAACCTTTCCTGACCGAAAGTGAAGAGGTAGAGGTACGCGAGCTGAAGAAGAAGAAACTTTACTACAAGGACCTGATGGAGAAGCTGAAAAAGGGGCAGCCGGAGGGGTAAAAGAAAAGAAGTATGAAGAAAAACGGTTCGCAGATACTGGTCGAAGCTCTCAAGTTAGAAGGCGTTGATACGATTTTCTGCTATCCGGGTGGAGCGGTTCTCTACATCACCGATGCACTTTTCGGGGCTGACATACGTCAGATCCTCGTGCGGCACGAGCAGGGCGCTGTCCACGCCGCGGACGGCTACGCCCGCGCATCCGGAAAAGTAGGCGTCGCCCTCGTCACGTCAGGTCCGGGTGCGACAAACACCGTGACCGGCATTGCGACTGCCTACATGGACTCCGTGCCTCTCGTTGTCTTCTCCGGCCAGGTAGCCACCATGCTGATAGGGAATGATGCTTTCCAGGAAGCCGACATCGTGGGCATCACCCGCCCCTGCACCAAGCACAACTATCTCGTAAAAGACGTGAAAGATCTGCCGAGGATTATAAAAGAGGCGTTCTACATCGCGCGCTCCGGCAGACCAGGCCCCGTGCTTGTCGACATACCCAAGGATGTCTCGGCAGCAGTGACCGAATTCAAGTACCCGGAAAAAGTCCATGTCAGGAGCTACCAGCCCACCTACGCGGGACATCCGGGTCAGATTAAACGTGCAGTAAAGTTGATACTCTCATCGAAGAAGCCTGTGCTTTACACGGGCGGCGGCATAATCTCGTCCGAGGCCACACCGGAACTCCTCGCTTTTGCAGAAGCGCTCTCCCTTCCTGTCAGCACCACGCTGATGGGGCTCGGCGGGTTTCCCGGCACTCATCCGCAGTTCATGGGAATGCTCGGCATGCACGGCACCTATGCCGCAAACATGGCAGTGATGCAGTCTGATCTTCTCATAGCCATAGGCGCGCGCTTCGACGACCGCGCGACCGGAAGGACGGACAGCTTTGCCTCTCACGCAAAAATCATTCATGCAGATATCGATCCGACCTCGATCAGCAAGAATATCCGGGTCGATGTCCCGATTGTGGGCGACTCGAAAAATGTGCTAAAGAAGATGCTGGAAGCGCTGGAGGAAGAGAAGGGCGCATTGCGTGACTACAAGCACGGTATTGCCGAGTGGCTCGATCTTATCGCCGACTGGAAGAAGAAATATCCTCTCGGGTATTCAAAGGGGCATCTGCTCAAACCACAGTACGTCATCGAGAGAATCTACGAACTTACCAAAGGTAAGGCCATCATTGCGACTGAAGTAGGTCAGAACCAGATGTGGGCCGCGCAGTTTTACAAGTTCGTGAGGCCCCGCACCATCCTGACGTCAGGCGGGCTGGGTACCATGGGCTATGGCTTTCCCGCGGCGTTAGGTGCTCAGGCAGCGCACCCTGACATGCTGGTCGTGGACATTGCGGGCGACGGCAGTATACAGATGAACATTCAGGAACTGGCCACCGCGGTACAGCATTGTCTGCCGGTGAAGGTGGTAATCCTCAATAACGGCTGCCTCGGCATGGTGAGGCAGTGGCAGCAGTTCTTTTACGAGAAGAGGTATTCCTGTTCCATGCTCCAGTGTTCACCCGACTTCGTCAAGCTGGCGGAGGCGTATGGCGCTGAAGGATACGAGATCGAAGACGAGAAGGAAGTGGACAAGATCCTGAAAAAAGCTTTCAGCAACGGCAAACCGACATTTATCGACGTGCATGTGGATCCGGAGGAATGCGTTTATCCGATGGTGCCAGCAGGCGCGCCGCTCAATGAGATGGTACTCGTGTGAGGCAATGGTGCTCGTGAGGGAGGCCGCGTGAGACATATCATATCGGTGCTCGTAGAAAATGAGTTTGGTGTGCTGGCACGGGTGGCAGGGCTCTTCAGCGGAAGAGGGTTCAATATAGAGAGCCTGTGCGTTGCGGAAACTCTTGACCCGACGGTCTCTGCGATGACAATCGCGACCAGGGGAAGCGAAGCGATCCTGGAGCAGATTCTCAAGCAGCTCAACAAACTGATCAACGTGATAAAGGTCGTCGATTTCCAGGATGTGGAACACGTGACGCGTGAGATGGTGCTGGTTAAAATAAATGCCACCGAACGCAACCGTGAAGAGGTCCTGAGGATGACCGAGATTTTCCGCGGGCGGGTAATCGATGTGTCGGCTAAAACTTACACCGTCGAGATCACGGGCACGGAAGACAAGATTAAAGCCTTTCTCACCCTTGTCAAGCCTCTGGGCATCAAAGAACTCGTGCGGACTGGTGCCGTTGCTATGATCAGAGGGGAAAAAATGATACAGGTCAAAGAAAAAGAACCTAAAGGAGGAACTGATGGTTAAGGTCTATTACGACAAGGATGCGAACCTCGCCGAACTGAAGGGAAAGAAAATAGCCATCATCGGCTATGGAAGTCAGGGACATGCCCAGGCGCAGAATCTTAGAGACTCGGGCCTTCAGGTTATAGTGGCAGAGCTCAAAGGGACCAAGAACTACGATCTGGCCGTCGAACATGGATTCAAGCCGACGACTGCAAAGCTGGCGTCCGAACAGGCAGACATCATCCAGATCCTGGCACCCGACCAGACGCAGGCGGTACTCTACCGGACGGAGATCAAAGAGAACCTCACAAAAGGAAAGACCCTTGTCTTCTCCCACGGGTTCAATATCCATTTCGGGCAGATTGTTCCCCCTGCCGACATCGATGTGATCATGGTCGCCCCCAAGGGTCCGGGGCACCTGGTCAGGAGAGAATTCGAGCGGGGAGCCGGGGTACCTTCTCTCATCGCGGTCTACCAGGATGCTTCCAAAAAGGCAAAGAATAAGGCCCTTGCCTATGCGAAAGGCATAGGCGCAACAAGGGCGGGCGTTCTCGAGACTACCTTTGAGGAAGAAACGGAAACAGACCTCTTCGGCGAGCAGGCGGTCCTCTGCGGAGGAGCATCCGAACTGGTCCGCGCAGGATTCGACACGCTCGTCGCCGCCGGGTACCAGCCGGAGATCGCTTATTTTGAGTGCCTGCACGAGCTGAAGCTTATCGTGGACCTCATGTACGAGGGAGGCATTTCCTACATGCGTTATTCCATCAGCGATACTGCTGAGTACGGCGATCTGACCCGGGGCAAACGCATCATCTCGGAGGAGACGAGGGCCGAGATGAAGAAAATTCTCAAAGAGATCCAGTCAGGCGAGTTCGCCCGCGAATGGATACTCGAGAATATGGCAGGAAGGCCCGTCTATACTGCAATCAAGAAAAAAGAGAGTGAGCACCTGATCGAGCAGGTGGGCTCGAAACTCAGAGCAATGATGAGCTGGATCGGGAGAAAGGATTGAGGGATTTTCCTCTTGCAAAGGAGGGGCTGCCACTTGTTGTCCCTGCGCTGGTGCTGGCCCTCCTTTTCTTTTTCTTTGCGCTCTATGCTCCTTCGGTAATTTTCTTCTTGCTCTTTCTTTTCTTCTCCTACTTCTTCAGAAACCCGAAAAGAACAGGGCAGAGCGCGGCTTTGGAACTCATTGCCCCTGCCGACGGAAAAATAACCGGCATAGATGAGGTGCACCTTGAGGAATTTCTCGACCGCCCTGCCCTCCGAATCTCAACGTTTATGGGGCTGGGCGACGTCCACGTGAACCGGGCGCCCTGCGATGGCCTGGTGAGCCGGATCAAGCACGAATCGGGGAAATTCGAGCTTGCCTTCAGGAAGGACGTGGAGAAGATCAACGAGAGAAACTACATCCTTCTCGAAAAAGGGGACGAGAAGCTGGTGGTTGTTCAGATTGCGGGTTTTCTGGCTCGCCGCATCTGCTGCTGGGTCCACGAAAGAGACACGCTCAGGAAAGGCGACCGCATAGGAATCATTGCGTTCGGGTCGAGGGTGGACCTGTATATTCCGCCCGGCTACGAAAGTATGGTACAATTAGGCCAGAGAGTGAAGGCAGGGCTCACACCACTTGCGCGAAAAGTGTCAATAAGGTCATGAAGGCATAGAAGAGCGCATGTAGGGAGCACAGCGAACGGGCACCGGCTGGCGGGGGCCCGGTGGCAGCGCAGAAAAGGGGGCATTCATGAGAGGAATGAAAAGCATGAAGCGAAGGAGAAGGAGGGGTGTGTACCTGCTTCCCAATCTTCTCACCACCGCGAGCCTTTTTTGCGGTTTCTACGCGATCGTCGCGAGCATAGATAAAAAATTTACGTACGCCTGCGCGGCCGTATTTCTCTCCTGTCTCTTCGACGCGCTGGATGGCAGGGTGGCCAGAATGACAGGCTCGACGAGCAGGTTCGGCGTCGAGTATGACTCTCTTGCTGACGCTATCGCCTTCGGTGTTGCGCCCGGCTTACTGGTCTATATGTGGGCGCTTAAAGGATACGGAAGATTTGGATGGCTCGCAGCTTTTCTTTACGTGACGTGCGGCGCGCTGAGGCTCGCTCGCTTCAACACGCAGGCCGACACGGTCCAGAAAAAACAGTTTCTCGGGCTCCCCATCCCGGCCGCAGCAGCGACAATCGCGGGCTCCATCCTCTTTTTTACCGAATACGGCCCCTTGCTCGAGACCAAACGCATATTCATGCCTATACTCGTCTACGTGCTCGCCTTTCTGATGGTGAGCAACGTCCGCTACCACACGTTCAAGGATATGGCGTTCTTCAGGAACAGGCCGTTCGAATCCATCGTCATTGCCGTCCTGCTCTTTGTGATTATCCTGATAGAGCCGGAGATTATGCTATTCTGCTTTACCATGGCCTATGTGATTTCAGGTCCGATTTTCAGCCTGGCGAGAGGAAAGAAGGCTATTCCTGAGGAGCATCCTCACCTGAGAGAACATCCAGCAAAGCAAGATGGTCATCTATAAACGTATCCGCTGAGAGATGACGTGCCTTGTACGCCACAAAACAGACTCCCGAAGCTTCGGCAGTCTGTTTGTCAACGTCTGAGTCACCCACAAAAAGAGCTTCGTTCTTTTTCAGATTGAAAGCTGCAAGAATCTTTTCCACAGATTCTCCGTGGGGTTTCGGATGCTCCACGTCGAGCGCAGTTACCACCATATCAAAGTAAGAGCCCAGCTTGAAGCGCTCAATGACGTGCTTCATTGAAGTGGTTCTGTTGGTGCTGATTGCAGTTAGAATGTTTCTCTTCCGCAAGGCTGTCAAAGCCTCCAGAATGTACGGCTCCATTATCAGGTATTCAACGAACTGTTTCAGGTCCACCTGGTGCTTGAGAAAGTCCAGAGCCCTTTTTTCCGTTGCTGCATCGCCGATGAAGAGCGAGTGGATGGCTTCAAACACTGTGTGTGTATGACAGTATTTCAGTTCGCTTTCCGTGAGCGGTCCTCTCCCCATGGAGGCGGAGATATGATTATAGAGTCTCCGGTTTGCTTCCAGAGAATCAAAAAGCACGCCGTCGCAATCATAAATCACACATTTAATCTGCCGATTGCCGTTTCGAACACCCATAGGACTCCAGCCTTTCGCTTACGCTTCTGTATTCGCGCATTATCGGACAGCAGACGAGTGGTCTCAAATCTTCGATCACGATCTTCCCCTGTTCATCAAGGAGATGCTCGTCCACGTGGGCTTCCAGAATCTGTCCGATGATGAGCGTATGGCTACCGAGTCCGTGCGTTTCATGCACTTCACATTCCAGGTTCACTATAGCCTCGCCGATGATCGGGGGAGCCACTCTCCTGGAAGACATTTTCGTCAGCCTGGCGTGAGAGAAATGGTCGCTCGTATTTCCCGCCATCGTGGCACACGCATCAATCTGCCGCACCAGCTTTTCGTGAGGAATATTCACCGTGAATTCACCGTATCGCTTGATGAGGGCGTATGAGTGTGTCTGGGGTCTCATGGAAATCCCCAGCATCGGGGGATCGCTGTTCACTACGCCCGCCCACGCAACCATGCTGATGTGCGAGAGCTCCATATCGCCCGATACGACGAGTACGCACGGTGTCGGAAAGAAGGCCGTCACTGGCCCGAGTAGCCGTTTCATAGCCCTGAAAGTCTAATGGGATTCGGCTCAACAATCAAGGGCAAAATTAGCCACAACAGCTTAATAATGCTGGCTTCGCAAGCCGACCCGTGGTAAACTACCTCGATACGAAAAGGAGGGTGTTCATGGTCACGGCTTCGATTCCGGGATGGGGTGAGTTGGAACTTGATTATCTACTGGTCGACTTCAATGGCACTACAGCATTTGACGGGCAGCTGAAGAAAGGCGTGAAGGAGCTTTTCGACGAGGTCTCGAAGCACCTGAAAGTCATCGTGGTGAGCGCAGACACGTATGACAGCATCGACAAAGAACCCGCCGGAAATTTCACGGTCGTTAAAGTCGGGAAACTTTCGAGCGGTATTGATAAGGGCGAACTGGTAAGGCAGTACGGACCCGAACGCGTAGTGGCAATAGGCAACGGGGCAAACGATGCGATGATGCTTCGCGAAGCCGCGCTGGGAATAGCCATCATAGGTGAAGAAGGTGCCGCAGCGTCCTTGCTGAAAGAAGCCGATATCGTAGTGACAGATATAGCTCACGCGCTGGGCCTTATGCTGCAGCCTGCAAGAATAGTTGCCACGCTGAGAGAATAAAAGCAGGTAAAGTAAAAACTAAGGAAGTTTAAGGTTAAGAAAGACAAAAGCTGACAAAATCGCTTAGCCTTCCTGGCATCTCTTTTCTCTCAATCTTAACCTTTACTATTTTTTGCCTGAGTGACCGGGCGACCGCACAGTCACTTTCTGTCATTAAAGTAGTCGCCTAGTAACCCCCTGCTATGCTCGTCATCATGACAGTACACGCAGAGGTTCTCCCAATTTGAGCCGTCAGGGGGATTATTGTTCGGATTGCCATCCCTGTGGTGCACCGTGAGAAGGTGCTGGTTCGTGTGGTCGAATTCCCGTGCGCATTTGGCACAGATAAGGCCGTGGATCTTAAGAGACTGCTCTCTATACGCGGCCGAACCGCCTGTTTGGCTGGCCTGCTTCATTACTTCCGCCAACATTTCATCAACTGATCTTGTCGGCCCCGTTTTGTCAGCCGGTTTCTTGCGGATTGTGTATCCCTTGTTTCTCATTCACTCCCTCACTTCAGCATTAAACCAGGCAGAACCGGCTTTGCGCGCCGGTCCTGCTCTGTATGCGCGCACATGGCAGCCCACTGCTAGTCCGCCAGGTCGGCCACGTTCTCTATGCCCGCCGCCTCCCCCAGATAGTCCTTGATATTGGGCTGAATCACTACCGGCTTCACAAACTTCTCAACGTATTGGCGCGTCCCTTTTGTACCCAGCAGATGAAAAAGTTTCGCGAACTGGGTTTCCCAATCTTTACTTATCTGCTCTTTGACCGATGCGGGCAGCGTCCAGGACTGCGCCTTAAACGGACCCACTGCGTTCTTGCGTACCTTGTAGTAAAACTGTTCATCGGTCATGTCGCTCTTGCGTTCAGAAGCCTGCTTCTCCCGCAGGTACGCGTACATCTCATTGCGCAGAGCCTCCGGCAGGCGGTCGAAAAACATGTTCATAAAACCGGTTGCAAGGTGAATCTCACACGTCTCGGTTTCCACGAACTTGCCGAATGCGTCTTCCGGTAATGTCGATGCGCCGTGCTGAACAGCCCCGGCCATGCCGTACTCGGTGCGCGCAACTTTACTCAGGCGTTTCAGCGTGTCAAAGTCCACCTTGACTTTCGCTATGGTGCCATCGGGTAATGCGACGCCGCCGTGCGACGTTCCCGTCTGGATGCTGATCTTGCTCAGGCCCGTCAAACCAGCACCTTCTTTGGCCAGATCTTTCTTGTATCCTTCTACGTAAGCGCGCAACTCTTCTTCTGTTGAATTGCGTCCGCCCACTTCGCCTATTTCACCACCCACAGAGATGGTAACTCCCGCCGGCTGCAGCGTGCGAAGGTAGGAGGTGAACTTCGCGGAAAGACCGGTATTGAGCACCTGCTGCTCGGGCACCGAAGGTTTAGTTAAGTCCACGAGCGTCGACGTATCAACATCGATATTAAAGAAGCCTGCGGCCACCGACTCCTTCATCAGGTCTTTTACTGCCTGCACTTCCTTGTCAGGTTCCGTACCATACCGCTTCAGAGACACCTGGAAATGATCGCCCTGAATGAAGACCGGCCCCCTGAAGTCCTCCGCTATGGCCGCCGCAAGCACGGACGTGGTGTATTCTGACGGGCGCTGGTTTGTATATCCCATCTCCGATCGTGCCAGTTCAAAAATAAAGGCACCGGCGTCAACGCCTTTCGCTACGCGAAACACAACCCGCGCCGAATCAAACGCGAGCATCCGCAAATTGATCGCGGGCACGGTGAAAGTCAGCGGGACTTCACCTCGGCCACGGGCCATGTAGAGATCATGAATCGAAGCAGGGATAATTCCCATGTCGAGGGCTGCTGCGCGGGTGAGATACCGGGCAAGGCCCTGTTTTTCTCCGGACTCGAGCGCCGATATCTCGGCGAGCCTGTAAATCTTCTGCCGGAGCTTGGCGGGATCGGTCACGCGTACTTTTCCGCCTTCGATCTTCAGACTGTTGTCAACTGCATCCAAGAGCTCCTTAATCGTTGAGCCGGCCATAGTAACCTCCTTTGTAGTTTATCACCGTAATCTCAGTTTGAATCCGGTTCTGCCCGGACGCATCTTCTTTCCTATATTAAACTCGTTTTGCAGACACTTCAATCAGAATAATCGGGGGATTCTTCTTCATCGGCTTCCTGCTTCCGAGACTGCATGGCGGGAGTCTTTTGCTGACTGTCTCACATGGAAAATAGCAACCACGCTGAGCACCACCAGGCCGGCCCCACATAACGTGCTCATGGTCACAGGCTCATCCAGCACCCACCAGCCCAGCAGTAACGCGAGCACCGGGTTGACGTACGCGTAGGTCATGACGATGCTGATCGGCAATAACCGAAGGGCGAAAACATATGAAGTGAAAGCGCCGACCGATGCAAAAGCCACCAGGTATGCCCACGCGACCCAGGCTGAAAGCGAAGGGTGGGGCATGGGCTCTCCCAGCGCCAATGACGCGATAATAAAACCGAAGATAGCCGATACGTGGTGATAGCCCGACATCGTCTGGGGAGAGAGGCTCACCGGTCGCCGCGCCTGAAAGAGCGAGCCCAGCACCCAACAGAGCGGCGACGCCACCAGAGCCGCTATGACCCTGTAATCCGTCGAAGATCTTTTCATCAGAGAGGGTGCGCTGAGGATCGCCACGCCTGCGAAGCCGATCAACAGGCAGAGAATCAACGCAGGCGAAGGCCTCTTTCTATATAACAAAAGCTCAACGATGGTTGCCCAGATCGGGGCAGATGAGACCATCAGTGACGAGAAACCGGAAGGTGCGTATTGTTCCGCCCAGGCCACCAGCCCGTTCCCGCCGCACCAGAGCAGATTTCCGGCAATCAGCAACGGCAGGATTTCATCGCGGGCAGGACGTATCCGCAATCCTTGCAATCGCGCGATGGCAAGAAGAATCAGGGCTGCGGCAACCATGCGCAGCATGCCAAACAGAAAAGGCGGGAAGCCGCTTCCCGTGTGGACGCCGACGCGTATAGCAAGGTAGGTAGTGCTCCAGACAACGTAGACGACTCCCAGATGGAAGAGCCCGTTGCGCGACAGTCGTTCCGGCACCGTTCACTATCGCATGTTCCTTATCGCCTAGTCAAAGCAAAGTATGTTTCTTTTTCCCTTCCGACAGGCCAATAATTTCCTCTATAATTCTTCTTCGCTCTTGAGCCGTAAAGGGAAGTAGCGAGAAAAGCTCCAGGAACTTGAGGCCTTGCACCGCAAGCATGATCGCTGCGGCCCTCTCGAAACTCAGGCCTGTTTGACAGAATTGGTCGACTACTTTTTTTTGTTCTTTTTGGTATGGAACAAGGAGTTGCGGATCATGAGCAACCGCGGCCAAAAAAGCGACAGCTAATTTATTCGTTCTCTCGTCTCTCTCAAGTTGAGAGCGCACGTGCGCGATGATCACGCTTCTTGCCTCTCGCGGCAAGAGAGCAAGTTTCTGTTGTCTGCTCTCCTCCAGTCGAGCTACGCGCCGATCAAGCATTCCGTGAAGTAATGCCTCTTTGTTCGGGAAATGGTAAAGAAGACCGCCCTTGCTCACGTGCGCCCTTGCCGCGACAGCATCCAGTGTGAGATGACGTGCTCCCGACTCAAGGACCACATCCTCGGCAGCGTCAATTATTGTTTCTCTCGCATTCTGTGAATGACGACTCAAAACAACCTCCGTCTTGCGCTTAGTGTTACAGCTATTGCGCTGCCTGAACCTCCGCCTCCGTGACCCATCCTCCGCCCATCGATTTGTAGAGGTTTACAAGGGCGCGGAAGAGCGTGGTCTGCGTCTCGGCGTAATTCAATTCCGCGACAAAAAGGCTCCTTTCCGCATCAAGAACCTCGATGTAGCTCGTATAGCCGGTGTTGTAACGCCGCTTCGCGAGACGCGCGTAGTCCTGAAGTGACTTGACCCGCGCACCCTGTGCACGAAGCTGTTCTCTCGACTCTGACTGGTCGATGAGACCGTCCTCCACTTCTCTGAATGCCTGCTGGATAACCTGTTCATACCGGATGAGTGTTTGTTTCTGAACAGCTTCGCTTGCCTTAACCGTGCCGGCGATGCCGCCTGCAGTAAATATGGGAACGGTCGCGGGGAGGGCGTACGACCAGGTTTTGGCCGATCCGGTAAACAACTGGGAGAGATCCGCGCTTTGTACTCCATAGAATCCGGTAAGCGAAATCGAAGGGAAGTATTGGGCCTTTGCGACCCCGATTTGCGCATTCGCGGCTACGAGGTCCTGCTCAGCCTGGCGGATATCCGGCCGTCGTTCGAGAAGCTGCGAGGGAAGTCCTGCAGGCACTGCCGGAAGGTTGAGGGCATCCAGCGATCTTCCTCGGGGAATGGGACCGGGATTACGGCCAAGCAGTATGCTCAGGGCGTTCTCCTGCTGGCCGATGAGTTTCCGAAGCAAGGGCACGGTAGCCAATGCTGCATTGTATTCCGATTCAACCTGACTGAGATCCAGCTTTGACACCAGACCCTTCTCGAACCGAGACCTGAATAGGCGCAGGGTGTGCTCGCGGCTTTCCAGCGTCCGCTCGGCCACATCCATTTGCTTGTCAAGACCCAGCAGGTCCGTGTAAGAAACAGCCACAGCCGTGACTACGGTCAGTATGACCGTTCGCCGACCTTCCTCCGTAGAGAGAAGATCAGCTTTCGCTGCTTCTGTGGCCCTTCGCAGCTTGCCCCAGATGTCGATTTCCCAGCTCGCGGTAAGCAATGTCTGGTACATGTCGAAAGGGTTCTGCGCTGTCGACGGCAATGGAGGATTCATATAACTTGAATCCCTTGTTCGCTGATAACTGCCGGCTGCGCCTACCTGCGGAAATTGCGCAGACCTGACAAAAGCGTAGCGGCCTGCAAATTCCTCGACGCGGGCAGCGGCAATCATGACATCCTTGTTTTCTTTGAGAGCAGCTTCGATGAGAGAATCGAGCACGGGGTCACCGAATTGCCGCCACCATTGCGTGTTGACTACATTGTCGAGCGCCTGTGCGTCTTCAAAACGCCAGTTCGCCGGGGCCTCGATTGATGGCCTCCGGTAATCGGGACCGACCATGCATGAGGAGAGGACAACCAAGAGCAGAAGAGGGAAGACGCACCTATGCATCGGATCCCTCCTCCTCTGTGAAATGCTGTCGTCTCCGTCTTCGCCGACTCATTTTCTGCACCACATAAAAAGTTACAGGGATAAGAAAAACAGCAATGACCGATGCGGCGGCCGTTCCGCCCATGACCGCAGTACCCATCACCCGTCGTGCTATGGCTCCCGATCCGGAGGAAAAGGCGAGGGGAAGCACTCCAAGCAGGAAGGCAAAGGAGGTCATAAGAATGGGTCTCAGACGAAGGCGCGCGCCTTCGAGCGCCGCTTCTTCCACTGCCTTTCCACGATCATAGCGCGTCTTCGCGAATTCAACGATCAAGATTGCGTTCTTTGCCCCCAGACCTATGAGCACAATAAGTCCTATCTGTGCGTACACGTTGTTCTCGAGCCCCCGAAGGCTCAGGGCAGCAAATGCACCGAAGACTGCAACAGGCGTGCAGAGGAGCACGGAGAGCGGTAGAGACCAGCTCTCGTACTGTGCGGCAAGGATAAGAAAGACACAGAGGAGCGAGAAACCGAAGATAACCATGGCGGGTACTCCCTCCTGCGCTTTCTTTTCCTGGTAACTCATGCCGATGTAATCGATACCCATTTCCGGTGGCATGGTCTGTTTGAATACCTCCTCCAGGGCCTGCATTACCTGGCCGGAACTGTAGCCCGGCTTTCCTGCGACATTGATCTGCGCCGACCGGTAGAGGTTGTAGCGCATGGTGAACTCGGGACCGGGCCGTGATTCGATACGCGTCAGTGCAGCAAGCGGGACCGGGTTCCCCTTATCATTGACCACGTAGAATTGATTCACGTCCTCAGGCTTGGTGCGGTATTTTCCTTCTGCCTGCACATAGACCTGCCATTGACGCCCGAACCGGTTGAAGTAATTGATGAAGTAGCCTCCCATGAAGGCCTGAAGCGTCTGATAAACATGGGCAATATCTACGTGCTGTGCCAGCACCCTGTCAACATCGATATCAAGGTAGAGCTGAGGGACACCCGGGACAAACGTAGTTGTTGCCCGCTCTATCTCAGGACGCTTGCGCACCGCCTCGACGAACTTGTTGAGATTCTCTGCAAGAAAGGTAATGCTCTTTCCCCCCCGATCCTCCAGCACCACGGTGGCTCCGCCCGCAAGCCCGATGCCCTGTATGGCGGGCGGAGAGAAAGCGAACGCGGTGGCCTGCGGAAGCTTCGAGAGTTCACGGTTCAGATGCGCCATGATGGCGTCGTAGCGCTCCTCCGGCTTCTTTCGCTCCCTCCATTCCTTGAGGGTGACGAAGAAGAAGGCACTATACGTGTTCTGCGCGACACTCAACAGGCTGATGCCCGCGACCGTCTGGAAGTGTTCAACGCCAGGAGTTTTCTTGAGGATACCTTCCACCTGTCTGCACACGTCCTCGGTACGCTGGAGAGATGCCGCGTCAGGCAAGGCGAGGTTGACAAAGATATAGCCCTGGTCCTCCTCGGGCAGGAAGCCGTGGGGTATCCCTTTGCCTAGTACTCCTGCGAGCAACGCAATCACACCGAGAAAGAGAAGACTCAGGACGCTTTTCCGGATGAGCCTTGCACATAGTGCCACGTAGCCTTCGGATGCGCGCCTAAAAAGACGATCGAATGAATCAAAAAAGCGGCTGAGAGGCCTCCGTGTATGTGTGCGCGGCTTCAGGATGAGGGCACACAAAGCAGGGCTGAGAGTAAGTGCGTTGAAAGCAGAAATCAACACCGAGATGGCGATGGTCACCGCGAATTGTTGGTAGAGCCGCCCCGTGATCCCGGGGATGAAGATGGTAGGAACAAAGACGGCAGTGAGGATTAGAGCAATAGCCATAACAGGGCCGGCGACCTCGCTCATCGCTTTCAACGATGCTTCTTTCGGCGAAAGTCCTTCTTCCATATGGCGCTCAACCGCCTCCACAACAATGATCGCGTCGTCCACGACAAGACCTATTGCCAGCACCAGACCAAAAAGGGAGAGGGTGTTGATCGAGAACCCGAGCAGTGGAAAAACGGCGAATGTGCCTATGAGAGAAACCGGCACTGCGACCGTCGGGATAAGCGTGGCCCTCCAGCCCTGGAGAAATATGAAAACGACGATAATCACCAGTGCCAGCGCCTCCAGAAGCGTGATGAGGATTTCGTGTATCCCTTCACTGACCGAGCGTGTAGTATCGAGAGCAATTGCGTAATCCACGTCCGCTGGAAAACGCTTCTTCGCCTCTTCCATCACTCGTCTCGCGCCCTCCACCGTGGCGATCGCATTGGTGGCCGGCAACTGATACACCGCCATTATTCCCGCAGGTTCCCCGTCGATTCTTCCTACCATGTTGTAGGTCTGCGATCCCAGTTCGATGCGCGCCACATCCTTGAGACGCACGAGTGAACCGTCGGGGTTCGCGCGCACAACTATATTTTCGAATTGTTCGGGGGAAACCAGACGGCCCCGCGTGCGGACCGTGTAGGTGAATTCCTGACCTCGCGGCACAGGCTCGCTGCCTATCTGCCCGGCGGGATTCACCGTATTCTGCCTCTGTACGGCGCTGACGATGTCCGGAACAGTGATGCCGAGTTTACCCAACGTGTCAGGTTTTACCCAGATCCTTATAGCATAGGGACCCGAGCCGAAAACGTTGACGATGGCAATACCGGGTACCCGCAGAAGTGGATCGATCAGGTTGATGTTTGCGTAATTGGCGAGAAACGTCGAATCGTACGTGCCCTTGGGCGAATAGAGCCCTATGAGCATGAGCGGCGAGGCCCGGGATTTCTGCATGGTGATGCCGTAGTTTCTTACGTCGGCCGGAAGCTGAGGCTGTGCAAGTCCCTGGCGGATCTGGGTCAGCATCAGGTCAACATTTGAGTCAGTCTTCACATCGAAATTGACGAAGATGCGCATGGAGCCGTTACTCGCGTTAACCGAATACATGTAGTTCATGTTGTCAACGCCGCTGATCTGCTGTTCGATAGGTGTTGCCACCGATTGTTCCACTGTCTCCGCGTCTGCACCGGTGTACGTCGTGAGGATCTGCACTTCGGGAGGCACGATGTCCGGAAACTGAGCTACAGGCAACTGTGCCATGGCGACAAGTCCGAGGATGATGAACATGACGGAGATCACCATGGCGACTATGGGACGGTTTATGAAAAATCTTGACACGAGCGCCCCCTCACTTACCTGCTGCCTTGTCTTCACGTCCGGCAGTTGCCCCACCATCGGCGGACACCTGCCGCGCTGTAAAAGGCCTCACCGTCACAAGCGCTCCCTGCCGCGCTTTCTGGAGCCCCTCCACTATTATGCGATCGCCCTTATGCACACCTTCGTCGATTACCCAGAAGTTATCAATCCGTTCGGCTACTTTGACGCGCCTGATGTCCACTTTGTTGTCTGAGCCCACCACAGCCACCTGATAGCTCCCCTGCAGTTCAGTGACCGCGCGCTGCGGAACGAGGAATGCAGACTTCTTCACCTGTGTCTCTGCCCGCACCCTCGCGAATTGCCCGGGACGCAGGATGTTGCCTGGATTGGGAAAAAGAGCGGCCACCTTGATTGTGCCTGTGCTCATGTCAACCTGTCGATCGGCAAAAGCAAACCTCCCTTTGTGTGGATGAACGCTCCCGTCAGAGAGAATGAGTTGGAGAGATACGGCTTCCTGGTGCAAGCCGCCTTCGTGCATGTATTTCAGGTACTGGTATTCGGCCATGGATATGTAGACTTTTATGGGGTCGACGGTGGAAACGGTGGTAAGTTCCTCTATGGAGCCCGGTCCGACGAGGTTCCCGACTTGAGCTCTGGCGATGCCGGCTATGCCTGAGATGGGTGAGGTTATCCTGGCGAAACCCAGATCAATAGTGGCCTTATCGACTGCTGCCTGGGCCGCCACCATGGCGGAGCGGGTTGACTCTTCAGCGCCTGTTGCATCGTCGAGGTCCTTCTTGCTAATCGCCTCATCGTCGATTAGTGATTGCAGGCGGTCGAGGTTTGCCTTCGCATTTCGCCAGCGCGCTCGTTGCTCGCCCAGGTTTCCCTTCGCCTGTTCAAGCGCAGTTTGAAAGGGGCGGGGGTCGATCTGGAAGAGGACCTGTCCCTTGCTTACGAAATCGCCTTCCTGGTAATCCCGGGAGATGAGGTAGCCCTGGACCTGAGCCCGTATGGTGGTATTCACGAGGCCGTCGGTGCTTGCGGTCCACTCGGTATACACCGGAACATCGCGCATGATAACCTCCATCACATCCACCAATGGAGGCACAGCGGCACTACCGGCCCGCTGCCTGCTGCAGCCAGCGGCAAGGACAAGTACCAGAACTGCAAAAACGGCGAAAAAAACATTTATGCAACGTTTACTCGCCCTGTCTGACTCAATCCGCATCGATCCTCCTTATCCGCCAGTAAGAATCTTTCACCCGCTGAAGCCCGGTCCTGTCCCCCTTTGGCAAATCTGCGCACCGCCTGTTTTCTTACCTCAGGAGCAGCCGGGCCTGCGCTTGAGGAGATGACACACGACCTGGCACTGGGTTACTATACCGGCTGGACGGTTCAGTCAAGAATAGTATGAGCAAAAGAGCGTTGTCAATAACAACCAGGGGCTCGATCACCCCTTTTGTTGACCCATTGCGCCCGATCGGGTAGACTCCACGTTGATGCGTCGCTACCTCGTCTTTGTTACCGCGTCCCTGGGGCTGCTCATGTACACCATCGACGGCACTGCAGTGGCGGTTGCCTTCCCCAGCTTCATACGCGACCTGCATACCGATGTGCTGTGGGCAGGCTGGACCATGTCCATGTTTTCTGTAGGCATATGCATGGCCATGCCGCTTGCAGGAAATTTGAGTGACAGCTTTGGCCGCAAAAAAGTGTTTCTCGTTTCCCTTATTCTTTTCACCGCCAGTTCTCTCGCCTGCGGTCTTGCACCTAACATCCATGCGTTGATCGCATTCAGGCTCCTGCAGGGCATTGGAGGAGCGAGTTTCCTTCCCACCGCATCAGGGATGGCAAGTGACCATTTTCCCGAAAGCCGGCAAACAGTCATCGGCCTTTTCAGCAGCGTCTTCAATGTGGGGAGCATCATCGGACCGAATCTGGGCGGATGGATTGTGAGTCGATACTCCTGGCGCTACATCTTCTACATCAACGTGCCTATCGGTATAGGGTTGATGGGATTGACAATGCTCCTCCTTAAGGATGCAAAGATCCGTTCCCGACCTTACGTAGATGTACGTGGTGCAGTCACAATGAGCGGTGCGATACTCTTTCTTATGTTCGGGCTGAATCTCATTGGCGAGAGCTTTTCCGCTCCTTTTCTTCTCAGCGCCGCAGTTCTCATACTCATTAGCCTTGTCCTGGGTAAGCTCTTCCTGAGTCACGAGAAGAACGCCGCCAGACCCATCCTCGATCTCACCCTCCTGCAATCGAGGCCCTTCGTGGCGGCAAACCTCATGAATCTCGTCACCGGTGCCGCCATTCTCGCACTCTTCGCCTTCATACCCCTGTACGCCACCTCCGTGCATGGGCTCTCGACACTGATGAGCGGCATCATACTGACGCCCCGGTCGCTCGGGACCATTGCAGCGTCAGCCACGACGAGTTTTCTGCTCAGACGCTGGGGGTACCGCTGGCCCATGGTGTGGGGACTGAGCATCGTCTCCGGCGCAACGATCCTTTTGACGCCGGGACTCCCCCTCGGGGGACTTCGCCTTGACAGCGCAGGCGCACTCTCGTTCGTAGTCCTGATTGCAGGCATCGGCTCCGGCATTACGACTCCCGCGGTAAACAACGCCTGCATTGAATTGATGCCCGAAAAAGTAGCCACGATTGTGGGGCTCAGGGGCACGTTCAGGATAGTCGGCCAGGCGCTCGGCATCTCGCTCATCACCTTTATTCTTCATCTGAGCCTGAATCCTGTTACCGGGTTCAGAATCACCTTCATCGCCTTTGGCCTCCTCCTTCTGTCGTCGCTGCCTCTTGTGTTTCTTATGCCCAGCGGGAAGGGAGAACGGATACAAACGGCAGCTTGAAAGAATCCGTACATATGAAACGTCCGTACGGACGGACATGCGTCCGGCGCTCTCTTCCGACCGCGCATAACATGCCGATTGGCACCGACGCCAAAAGGGCCCGCAGTCGCTTTCTGCTTTGCATTGACACGGCATCGCCCGTGTATTACCTTAACCCTCACATGTTGGTATCGTATCCGGCCTAAAAGGGGACTGAGATGAAAGTTTTGTTTTTGCTTTTGGCGCTGGCTACCCTGGCAGCCTGCGGGATGATAACGCACGGGACCTCCCAGAACATAGCCTGCGCGACCAGCCCGGCTGGGGCGCGAGTCAGGGCGGCGGACGGCACCGAGTGCACTACCCCGTGCGCACTCACGCTCAAACGCAAGAAAGATGATCTCCTCACTATCGAAAAAGAGGGCTACGAAACGGTCAACCTGCCGGTCCGGTCCGTTGTGTCCGGGGCCACGGCAGGAAATATATTGATGCCCGGGGGCCTGATCTGCTGGGCGATTGACCACATCTCCGGAGCCGAGGGCCGTCTTGTCCCCGAACGCGTCAGCATAGACCTCAAACCTGCCCCTCCAAGGGCTCAACCATTCGTGGGAGAGGCAGGAGATGACGCTCCTTTGTGAGGTCAACCCCCCGTTCAGACTTTCAATTTCCCTGGCTGGGACGAGTTGTTTCTCGATTACCCGGTAAGTATGTACCATGCATCACTATCAGGCGCTTTTTGTCTTGCCTCATGGGTCATCAGGGAGTAAGATAGCGGAAAACGTGGACCCCAGGGATAGATTAAATCAAGAAAACATATATGAAAGATTTTTGTAGAGCGTATCCCGTTTTGTGGAAGAGTATCGCACTGGCAATAGCGCTCACGGTGTTCCCTATTTCTGCAATTCACGCACAGGAAACCTTTCCAGGTAAACCGATTTATGTTGTTGTTCCCTATGCGCCCGGCGGTGGAGTCGATATTGTCACTCGACTTGTAAGTCACAAAATGGGCGAGAAACTTAAACAACCTATCATCGTAGATAACCGTCCGGGTGCCGCCACTAATATAGGCATGGATATAGTGGCTCGATCGAAATCGGACGGGTACACGTTGTTGACCGCATCCAACACCTTGGCGTGCAATCCGGCGCTGTTTAGCAATATGACTTTTGACCCGGCACGTGATTTGATACCTATCGGCAAAATCGCATACGCTCCCCTGGTCGTTGTGGTGCCTGAGAACTCCCAATTCAGAACCTTGCAGGACATGATTGCCTTCGGAAAGGCGAATCCCGACAAACTGACTTACGGATCAGCCGGCAACGGAAGCTCGGGCCATCTCGCCAGTGAATTACTAAAATCAGAGGCAGGTTTTGATGCCCTGCATATTCCCTATAAAGGTGGTGCCCCCGCAATTAACGATCTTCTTGGCGAGCGAATCTCCTTCATGTGCATAAATCCTCTTGAAGTTGTTTCGCATATCAAGGCTAAGAAATTGCGACCTATCGCAGCAATGGACAAGCAGACGATATCTCTGTTTCCATCTGTACCGACCGTAACTTCTTTGCGCTTGCCAGGAAGTTCTGCATCGGTGTGGTGGGGTCTGGTTGGCCCGAAGGGCATGTCCCCGGAGATCATTGCCAAATTGAATAGTGCGCTTCGATCCGCCCTTGCAGACCCCGCGGTTGTCGCAAAAATGGGCGAAATGGGCGCGACGGTCACGCCGAGCAGCGCGGATGAATTTGGTGTGTTCATTAAGTCTGAAACCGTAAAATGGTCAACAGTCATCAAGAAAGCCAATATCAAGGCAGATTAAGTCATGAGAATAATCTTGAGACCGATCGTCCTGCTGATAGCCGTCGTCACGGCGCTTTCAGCCGGCTACGCGAGTACCACCGCAATGCCAAGCGCAGAGCTGCGTCAGGTTCTGGCTCCGACCGGGAAGCTGCGCGCCGGACTCTATCCTGGTACGCCCACTTCCTATATCCGCGATAATCCAGCCGTCGAACCCAAGGGGGTAGGGTATGAACTCGGCAAGGAACTGGCCAAACGCCTTGGAGTGCCTTACGAGCCGGTTGTGTTTTCAAAAAATGCTGAGGTGCTCGAGGCCGTGAAGGCGGGCAAGGTAGATGTTGCCTTTACCAACGCCACAGCCGCGCGTGCGAAAGATATGGACTTTACACCGCCGTATCTTGATATCGAACTTGGCTACCTCGTGTCAAAAGGGTCCAGGGTGACACGTATGGCTGATATTGATCAGCCAGGGATTCGCGTGGGTGTCACTGAGCACAGCTCGTCGGACGCCGCACTCTCTCGCGACCTGAAGAATGCCACCGTGGTCCGATCAAGCACCGTGAAGAGCGGCATTGAAATGCTCGCGCAGTATCAGATTGATGCTTACGCCACCAACAAACCCACACTGTTCGAAATGGCCGATGCTTTGCCAGGCAGCAGAGTGCTAGATGGCAGCTGGGGCCTTGAGCGTCAATCCATTGCGATCCCGAAAGGACGTGATGCCGGTATAGGTTTCTTACGCACGTTTGTCGCAGATGCAAAGGCCGAGGGTCTGGTAAAAGCCGCCGTCCAGAGGGCCGGATTACGGGGCGCCGTGGAGTTGCAATAAGCTTTTCATCGTGGTCAGGCACGCGATATTCCGATCCTTACCTTGGTCTTAGTTACCTGTGAGCGCTATAGCGCTTAATCGTATCGAGCATAGTTCGCTGTTCGCCGATACTCCGTAGGTGTTTCTGCAGTGCCTTAGCTGCAAGACCCACGTCTCGTTTCTCAATCGCATGAAACAGTGCCCGGTGATGTTCGTCAGCCCAGGTTTCAGCTATGGATGAGGACTGCCTCAGGGCAAGGACAACATACCGCCTGAGGGTGAACTCGAGCAATTCCTTGTAAGCCTTCTCAACTAATGAATTGCCCGCTTTCTCGACGATCAACGTATGCACTTTTAGATGAAACTCCGAGGCTGCCTCTTTATTCCCCTGGGCAAGTTTCCTTTCCGCCGCTCGTTCCGCTTTCTGGATATCCAGCACATCCTGGTCGGAATAGTGTGGCAGGCCGACAGAAAGGGAGTGCACCTCAAGAATCTCTCTGAACTGAAGTGCCTCCTTGAACTCGTTAAGACTCAAAGGGGAAACGAAGCACCCTTTATGAGGAACAAGATAGACAAGTCCCGTCTTCTCGAGTTGCCTGAAGGCTTCGCGTATCGGCGATTTGCTGATGCCCAGATCTTCAGCCAGTCTTTGTTCTACCAGTTGTTCTCCCGGTCGAATCGTTAAATTTGTAATCCGCTCTCTGATGTTCTCGTATGCGATATCGTTAAGCGTCTGGTATTTGATGGGACTTGTGACACTTCCATATTTTGAGGTTGTTGTACTCGCTACGTGTTTTCGCTCTTTCATATGTTCAAGACCTCATAACCGGTTAGTTTACAAGCGTATCAAACGACTAAGCCCAAATAAAATCATTCACCTCAAGAAACAAACAGCCCCGGAAGCCAGGTTGTCAGTACAGGAAAGAGTGAAATCAAAACCAAGAAGAGCGCTATGATAATCAGGTACGGCACGACGCCGCGCGAAACCTCCCCTGCCGTGGCTTTTGACAGATCCTGCATGATGAAAAGATTCAGCCCCTCCGGTGGCGAAATGAGCGCGAGTTCCATATTGATCATCATAATGACCGCAAACCAAAGTCCGCTGAAACCGAGCCCCGTTACGAGGGGATACAGGATCGGCAGCGTAATGACAAGAATAGTAAGGGCCTCCAAGGGTCCGCCCAATACAATCAGAAAGACATTGATGAGCGCGATCACGAGCCATGAAGGGACATCTGCGTTGGTGATGAGAAAAAGGAGGTTGTTCGGGATACGCGACATGAGCACTACCTGACCCGTAACATTGGCACCTATGATAATGAAGACAATCATCGCGTTGATTCTCGCTGATTCGAGAATCGATTCCTTCAGCCCCCTGATGTCAAGAGTACGGTAAATAAAGAGGCACAGCAGTGCGGTGTATATTACGGCTATGCTTCCGGATTCTGTGGGGGTAAAGATCCCGGAATAAATCCCGCCGATGATCACTATAATGGTGACAAGCCCCCCTGCCGCCCGTCTTGTAGCTCGTGCGATCTCCCCGAAGGAAGCCCTGGGCTCTCTGGCGATGTTCCGGTCTCGGCCGGCCACTATTGCTACATACGCGCAAAACATGGCGGCCAGTATCAGACCCGGGATCAACGTCCCCAGAAAAAGGGAGCCCAACGATTCGCCTGTCATCGCACCGTAGAGCATCAGGGGTAAGCTGGGTGGAAAAAGAATACCAAGGGTTCCACCACCGGCGAGAAGACCGACGGTAAATCTCCGGCTATACCCCCTCGCCTGCATCTCAGGGAGCGCTATCAAGGTCACCGTTGCCGCAACCGCCACGCTCGACCCCGTCATTGCAGCAAAGAGACAACAGAAGATGATGGAGGCGATAGCCAACCCTCCGGGCAGGTGGCGTACAAGCACATTTGCAAACTCGTAGATCCTGCTGCCAATCTTTCCGTTTCGCAGTATGTTGCTTGTGACGGCGAAAAGGGGAAGCGCTGCGATAATGGGTGAATCAACGGTCGAGTAGGCAACAACGGGCACCTGGACCAGCATACGGGCCCCGCCAAAAAGAAGATAGAGCCCGAAAACGCCGAAGAGCCCCAGGGCAAATGAAACAGGCATGCCGCTGAAAAGGAGCACAACAAACAAAATCAGGAGACCCGCGTAGACATTTGTCTTGAGAAGGACAAGCGATCCAGCGAGGAGGACGAGGAAGACCGTTGGAACGAGCAAGGGGCTCGCCGGAACGTGCCTTCGTCCGGAAGGTGGATTGTCGGTAGCACTCCCGGCTCCGGAGAGCCCGGTCAGTTTTACAAACAATGTGATCATGTGCCGAATGAACTGTGAGGTGAGCAAGAAACTGCCGAAGACAATCACTGCGTTTGGAATAACGAGAGGTATCTTCATAACGGTCGGGGATACCTCCCATGTTTCATAGAGAGTAGAAGTGATACGGGCACTCTGCCAGACAAGGACAAGCAGATAGAGCAACGCGACAAGGGACGTGCACAGCTCCAGTGCCAGAGCGGTACGGCCCGAAAGATGGTTTACTAAAGAATCGACCCTCACGTGGGCGTTCTCGACCATAACGTACCCAAGGGCGAGGAAGCTGCTGGCTATGACAAGATAGATTGAGGTTTCGAAGACCCAGACGGTAGGCGAGTTGAAAAAATACCTCATGATTACTTCGAAGCTGCCCAATGCGGCCATCACAATAAGCAGGGCGCCACTCAGGAGACCAAACCCCCGGCTGACTTTGTCCAGGTAGCTGCTCAAGCCTGCACGCTTGGCCGGTGCGCCGGTGTTGCTGCTCATACCGCCCATGTCCGCATTCGCTTTCATTTCATCTGCTGCGCCTTTTCCAGTAACTTCTTTCCTTTATCCTGATCGCCGACACGCTTCAGGAAAAGTTCCACGCAGGGTTTTGTTGCCGCGACCCACCGTTCTCGTTCTTTTTCGGGAACCAGGTAGTACTGCATACCCTTCTTCTTGAGCTGCTCGAGGTCCTGGAGGTCCGATTTCTGGCACTCCTTCCGTCCCCAGCTTTGAGCTTCGACGGCGGCCTGAGTCATGATGCTCTGCACATCCTTCGGCAAGCTCTCCCACGTCTTCTTGTTTATAGTAATGGGGAAGAACCCCATGCCATAGTTCGCATCAATGAGGTGTTTACTGACCTCGTAGTACTTCCTTTCGAGCAGAGATGTCCAGCCTGAAATGGCGGCGTCTATGGTATTTCGCTGCAGAGCCATGTAGACCTCACCGCTCCCAATCATCGTTGGCGCTGCCCCCAGCGCCCGTACGCCTTCCACCATCATCTCGCCCGGCGCCCTGATTCTCTTGCCCTTAAAATCCTCGATTGTCTTCAGCGGCTTTGTTGAAGCGATGCCAAAAGAGCCAAAATCCATCCAATAGAGAATATGGTACCCTCTTTTCTCAAACTCCACGTTGATAGCCTGGCTCACTTCCGGGTCATCAAGCCACCGGTGATAGTGTTCACGGCCTCGAAAAAGAAAGGGTATATCGAAAACCAGCAGGAGAGGTATCTGGCCTGTCACAAGCCCCGTCGGGATGACGCCTATTTCGACCGCCCCGGTCTGGACGGCCCTCACCATGTCCTTGTCGCTGAACAGCTGGCTTGATGGATACACCTCAATTGTTACCTTCTTCGTTTTTTCCATAACGAGCTTCGCGTAAAGCTCTTGACCTCTGGTGCAATGATGCTCGATTGGATGCCAACCAGCAAAGCGGAGTACTGCTGGTCCGCTCTCAGCGCCTGCGGCCGGCAGGTGGCTTACAGAACAGAAAACTGCGAGAACAAACACTGCAATTGCGATAAAGCCATGCACTTGCCTTCCCATAGTTAACCTCCGTATTCTAGTATGCTATCCCAGCGCATTGAACGTTTCCGACTGACTCAGCCGTACCTGACCATGCGCAAAACGTTACGCGTAAAGAGGTGTTCGATCCAGATCATTACGCCTTGTGCCTCGGGAAAAAGCAGCCCTGCCCACGATAAATTCTTCCTCCGGTGAACCGGTTGGTACTATTCCCGCTCTTCTGTAGGCGTCCTTGATCTTCTTCCGGTCGTTTTCAGTAAGCACGGGAACCCGTTCGACCGGTTCATGCAAATCCCGGATAAGGCCGCCATTGCCGCCGCCGCACCATTGATAGTATTTCATATGGCACCACGGGTGGCCTCCTTTAAGAATGAGGGGAGCCTGTAGAGTATAGAAAGCCTTGAGGGCAGGCTCAAGGCACCAATAGACCTTTATGGCGTCTTCGTAGCGATGATCATTCAGAAGATTCATGAACTCAACGGCGTAAGGGTTGTCGGGCGATTGCACAGCCTCAACGCACCACTGGCCGCTCCACTGCACCCCATAATATTTTGCAAGGACGGGAACGAAGTCCAGGTTGACGGGTCCCACGAGCAGCCGATCACTCAGACGTTCGCAAACCTGAAATGCGGTAACGAGATTCATTGGCTGCGTCAACTTGATGGCTACCACATTCTTCAGATTAGCCAGG
>DATKNH010000172.1 GCA_035541455.1 Syntrophorhabdales bacterium | reverse complement strand
CGGAGGTTTGTTTCGAACATGGGGCCAAGGACAAAGGCAAGAATCAACGGCGCTCCTTCGAAGTCGAATTTCTTGAAGAGGTATCCCAGCAGCCCGAAGATCATCATGACGATTACGTCGAACGTGCTGTTGTTGAGGCTGTAGGAACCGACGATGCAAAAGAGCAGTATCAAAGGAAAGAGAATTCTGTAGGGTACTTTCAAAACCTGCACCCAGAGCGGGATCAGGGGAAGGTTGAGAATCAGCAGCATCACGTTCCCGATATACATACTGCTGATCACACCCCAGAAGAGGTCAGCATGGTCTTTGACAAGGAAGGGCCCCGGCCGCATGCCGTGAATCAGCAGAGCCCCGAACATAAGAGCCATCGTAATATTTGAGGGGATCCCGAGCGTGAGCAGAGGGATGAAGCCTCCCGATGTAGCAGAATTGTTCGCCGATTCAGGGCCTGCAACTCCCTCAATAGCGCCTTGCCCGAACTCCTCGGGCCGTTTCGAAATGCGTTTTTCCAGACCGTATGACAGAAACGAAGCGATCACCGGGTTTCCCCCCGGCAGTATCCCGAGAAAAAATCCCAGTACAGTACCCCTGATGATAGGCCATACCGAACGTGCCCAGTCGGCAACGGTAGGGAAAAAGTTCTTTATTTTCGTTTTGAGAATGTCTGTCTTTTCGGTTCTCTCTATATTCAAGAGAACTTCAGAAATGCCAAAAAGGCCCATGGCAACCGGCACCAGACCCACGCCGTCCCACAGCTGCATGATATCGAACGTCATCCTCGGGGAACCCTGGATGGAATCAAGACCGACACAGCTCAGAATAATGCCAAAGGCTCCCATCATCAGTGCCTTTATGATAGAGCCGCGTGAAAGATAGGTGACAAGGGTCAGTCCCAGAAGGAGAAGTCCAAAGTATTCCGGCGAGCCGAAGCGTAAGGCAAATCGGGAAAGTGGCGCCGCAAAAATCATGAGCCCGACTATCCCGAGGGTGCCTGCAATGAAAGAGCCGAAGGCAGCCATGCCCAGAGCTGCACCGGCCCTTCCACGTCGTGCCATCTGATAGCCGTCCAGGCATGTAACGACGGATGCAGCCTCCCCTGGAATATTAACCAGGATAGACGTTGTCGATCCTCCGTACATTGCCCCATAGTAGATGCCCGCAAGCATAATAATGGCGCCGGTCGGGGACATGTGAAACGTGGCCGGAAGAAGCATCGAAATTGTTCCGATGGGCCCTATACCGGGAAGCACCCCTATCAACGTGCCAAGCACTGTTCCAAAAAAACAGAACAGCAGGTTCATGGGTTGAAGCGCAACCGTGAACCCGTAAATCAGATTATGGAAAATATCCATGCAGCCTTCTTAATCGCGCTCACTCCCGGCGTCCTAGAGCCCGAGCATCCCCTTCGGCAGTTTGACATCCAGCAGCGTATAAAAAATGAGATAGCTTACCAGCGTGATTGCCACAGCAGTGGCTATGTCTATCCACAGCTTTGAGCGTATCCCGACAAAGAGCAGGTATGCGATAAGTACGAACGTCATGATGAGGTATCCCACTAAAGGGAGCAGAAGAGGATAAAGGAAAAGAGCGAACAGAATCAGGAAAACCTTCCCCCAATCAAGGCCTCTCCAGAGATCCAAGAGCTTATCTTTGCGTGTCTTCTTGAGGCCTGCACCGATCGTGAGCGTAATCGAAAGCACACCCAGAACTACGGATGACCAGAAGGGGAGAAATCCGGGACCCGGCGAATGGAGTGAGCCGAGATCACTCTTGAATGACTGAATGGCAACAAACACGGCAACAGCGAGCCAGAAAAGACCAGCCAACAGGTCACGACGGTTCATGTGTATCACTCTCCTGCGGGTCCCGTGATAGTCTTGCGTCACCCGATTGTCCCAACCGGTCGGCTTATTGCGCAGGCGATTCTCTTCGTGCCGTGCGCTTTCAGCTTTCGCGTAACAGGCTCATACGTAACAAGTAATCAGGAGCATGTCAAGCAGAAAATGCGCGGTTTTAGCGGCAAAATAGCACCCCGTCTTCATTCCCGGGCGCTGTCCCAATTGGTGCATGGCCGTAACGCTGAAGAAGATTGAATAGCAGTGAAAGGGCCATCAGCTGCATGCAGCCGATGGCCCACGTTTCCAAAAGAACTCAACGCCTGTGCTGCTTAACGGCTCAACTGTTTCTACCGTTTGTCCCATGGCGGGGCAAGCATTAACTTGGCCTTCGCGGCGCTCGGCGGCCAGATGAGCACGTTCTTCCCGTTCTGCCATTGTCTGAGACCATACTCGATAACGGCAGTGCCGTTTGCCCTGAACTTGATAGGACCCCTGATGGTCATCATATCGGTCTTGGCAATCGCATCCCTAATCTTCTGCCTGTCGAGCGATCCCGCTCTTTCAATGGCGTTTGCCAGAACCTGCACGGCCGCGTATCCGGCGCCGACGGGAATACCGATATTCTCGACTCCGGGGTTCGCCGCCTTGTACTGATCGACCATTTTTTTATTGCCGGGATAGGTCATCGTCTCGTCCCAGTTGCCGTCCGAAATAATGTAGGCCGCATCTTTTCCCATTGCCTCCCAGTACGTGCTCAGATCAGGCCCCCTGATCAGACAGGTGACTTTTGGCGCATAATTGAGCTCTTTCATCTGCTTCACCATCACGATGGACTGCGGCGGTGCAGGCACGCTGAAGACCGCTTCTGCGCCGGCCGACTTCAACGCCAGAATGGCCGAAGAAAAATCATTCGTCGGGGGAGCGTATTTCTGATCGACGACCAGCTGATAGCCTCTCTGCTTCGCCATCTCTCTCACATATTTGCCGCACTCGTTGCCCCAGTCCACGTTCAATTCCAAATGGCCGATCTTCTTCGGTCTCTGGTCAGCGGGTATTGAATCGAGCAGGTCAAAAAATGCCTTGACCTGGTCATGCGACATGGAAAATGGCGCGAAGACCCACTTGTAGCCGGAATTGAAAGGAGCCTCAACGGCAATCGTCACGCCGATCCAGGGAACCTTATTCTTCTCTGCAGCAGCCATGCCCACCACGTTCAAGTCACTCGAGAATCCGCTAAGATAAGCAACCACCTTGTCTACTGAGCTGAGTTTGTCCAGCCTGGTCGCAGTCTTCACCGGGTCGGATTCATCGTCCACGATCATCACGTCAAGAGGTAGCTTCTTTCCGTACTCCTTGACCATAATACCGCCCGCCGCATTAATGTCTTTGACGGCAAGGTCGTACCCTGCTTTGACGTCCTTACCTCCCGCTGCCATACGCCCTGTGAGGGCGATCACCGCACCCACTTTGATCGCTGAGGGCGCGGGTTCCGCTGCCATTACCGGGGCCACAGTCAATCCCAGCGCAACGAGGGTTATCCCGGCAACAAATAACAGACACTTCAAACCACTCACCTGCTTCATACACACCTCCTTAGTGTTAAGTTGAGTGGAACTCAACCTCCTTTCGTCAGCCAAGCAACGCTACGCGTGACGCTCGTCCGAGCTTAGCGGACGTCCTGCGTTCTTCTGCTTTCTGACGATCCCCGCTATGCCTACCAGGCCCTTCGGCAGAAAAAGCACGGTGACAATAAATACGATACCGAAGATGAGTACATTCACCTGCCCAAGGCTTGCGGCAAACAATTCCTTCAGCAGCACAAAAACAACCGATCCGATAACCGGCCCGGCAACCGTGCCAGCCCCACCTATGAATGCGATCAGCAGGGGATCGAAGGACCAGCCCAGCTCAAAGGGAGCATAGTGGTAATAGGTTCCACAGTAGAAGGCGAAAATCCCTCCGGCAAACCCTGCGACAACTGTACTGATGCTCATCGCCGCCACTTTATACTTGAAGGTATTGATTCCTATCGCCTCAGCCGCATCCTCGTCCTCTCGCACAGAGATCATCGCAAGCCCAAGCTTCGATCGGGAAAGCGCGTATACCGCAAACACAGTAAGTGCCGCTACTCCAAGCGCAAGGTAGTAGATGGTCATAAGGCTATATTCCTTCAGACACGCTTCCGTGATAAAGCTCACGCCCGGAAGCAGGTTCTGCACCGTAATAAGCGCAATCATGGCGAGCGCGAGAGTTCCGATGGAAAAATAATGTCCTTTCATTTTAAACGACGGGAAGCCAATGGCTGAAGCAAGAACAAGTGACGCGAGCGCACCCGCGGGCAGAGCAAGATAGTAAGAGACGCCCCCAAGCCACAAGTAGCGGAACGTGAGCGCGCCGGCACCGAAAAACGTAGCATGGCCAAGGCTGATCTGACCGCAGTAGCCTCCGAGGATGTTCCAGCTGTGCGAGAGTATCGCGTAAAGACAGATAAGGATCAGAAGATTGAGTAGATACTCGCTCTTGATCACGAGCGGCGTAACTATCATCAGAAGCAGCAAGGCTGTAATTGCGAGTTTGCCCTTCACGATTTTCGACCCCCCAATCCTTGCGGCCGGAACATCAGGACTAGCACGAACAGGAGGAGCCCTACGACCTCCCTGTAGGCGACTCCCACGAAAAAGACGCTCGCAGCTTCTACTATGCCGAGCAGCAATCCTCCAATGAGCACGCCGCGCAGACTTCCGACACCGGCAAGAACGAGGACAATGAGCGCCTTGTTTGTCAAATCGAAAGATACAATGGGGTTAAAGCTCTGCAAGGCGATAACCACACCGGGAAATCCTGCCAGTGCAACGCCGATCGCGAAGGACGCCAGGCAAACCTTCTTCGTGTTGATACCCATCCACGCTGCTGCTTCGTAGTCCTGCGATACACCCCTGATCGCTTTGCCGAAATAGGTCCGCGTCAAAAAAAGATGTACAGCGAGTACCACGATCACGGCAAGCAATACTGACGCAAGCCCGATGTACGGAATGCGCACACCCATGAGGTCAATCACTTTTCCCGTATAGCTGGTGGCTATCGCCCGCTCGTCCGCCGTCCAGAGCATGGTTGCACCATTGGAGCAGATAAGCAGAATGCCGAATGAAATGAGCAGCGAATTTTTTATCTTTTCAGTCTCGGGCAGGGCGAGAAGGCGCTGAAACAACCCCATGAAGAGTACCCAGCCGATGACAAAAAAGATTGGCACGACAAGAATAAGCGAGAGGAAAGGATCAAAACGGAGGTAGTAACAGATCCACAGCGCAGCATAGGATGCCAGCATGATGAGAGCGCCGTGCGCCACGTTCAAATAATTCATCACCCCGAACACGAGTGAGAGTCCCAGGGCGACCAGACCATACAAAGCGCCACTGAAAATACCGTAGATGAGAATCTGTAACAGACCTGCCATTATTATCCTACCGCCAGGTATGCGCTCTTGATCTCTTCACTGGCCAGAAGCTCTTTCCCCGACCCTTCCATGGTTATACGCCCGTTCTCTATCACATAGGCCCTGTCCGCCACTTCGAGCGCCAACCGTACGTTCTGTTCGACTACCAGGATAGTCACGTTTCTCGATTTATTTATCTCCTTGAGCGTGGTGTAGATATTCTTGACTATGATCGGTGCCAACCCCAGCGAAAGTTCGTCTACCAGAAGCAGCTTGGGATCTGACATGAGTCCTCGCGCTATGGCCAACATCTGTTGCTCTCCACCACTCAAGGTCCCCGCAAGCTGCCGCATCCGTTGCTTGAGGACAGGGAACATGGTAAAGACCCATTCAAGGTGATCTTCTTTGACCTTCCGAGCCCTGCCGATGTAGCCGCCGAGTTCCAGATTCTCCATGATGGTCATGTCGCGGAAAAGTCTTCTCCCTTCCGGCACCAGTGCGACGCCGAGATCGACGACCTTGTGAGGCTCCACCGTATCCGACCGTACCCCTTCAATGGTTATGCTTCCCTTCCGAGGCCTTTGCACACCGGACAGGGTACGCAATATCGTTGACTTGCCTGCCCCGTTTGAACCGACCAGGGCTACCAGCTCTCCCCTTTTGACGGTGAAGGAGACTCCCCAAAGCGCCTGTATATCGCCATAGGTTACGTCTACGTCCCTGACTTCAAGCATGGAAGTCTTCCCCCAGGTAAGCCTCTATTACGCCTTTGTCGGCCACTGCGTCGTGCGGTGATCCTTCAAAAATTTTCTGACCCGAACTGAGCACGATCACCTTGCTCGACACCCCGAGAATGACCCTAATCACGTGCTCGACGATCATCATCGTGATGCCAAGCTCTTTTATCCTGGAAACAAGCGAGAGCGCCTGTTCAATCTCAGTGTGGTTCAGCCCTGCAAAAACTTCATCAAGGAGTAGCAATTTAGGTTTCGTGGCCAGAGCGCGGGCAATTTCCAATCTTTTTCTGTCGATAAGATTCAGGTGCTGGGCAGCGATATGTTGTTTCCTGCTGATCCCGGTAAAGGCGAGTATCTCTTCTGCCTCTTTTGTCGCCTCCTTCATGTTGCGTGCCGGTTCTCTTCCGTACGCTCTGCCTGCCATGACATTTTCCAGCGCGGTCAAGCGGAGAAATGGTTTCACGATCTGAAACGTGCGCGTGATGCCCGATTTGCAGACGGTCGAGGGCCTCCTACTGGTTACGTTCTCACCGCAGAATTGCACCTCACCCCCATCTGCACTGAGGAATCCTGTAATGAGATTGAAAAGCGTAGTCTTCCCCGAGCCGTTCGGCCCAATGACACCGAGGATTTCTCCTTCGCCAAGCTCAAAGCTGAGATTCTGGATAACAATGAGGCCGCCGAAAGACTTGGAAAGGTTGCGTACACTCAAGAAGGACATTATTGACCGATTCTTTCCTCTTTGGAATCTTCCTTCCAACGCACTTCGTTCATGCCAGCAGGCAGGCTTCAGACCAGTGTACGGAGTGGATCAGATTAGCCTAGTAATATTGCCACAGGGTGTGGCCATTATTCAATAATTTGTTTCAGCAAACTATGACGATTAAAGCCCATGCCACGCGCAGAGCTCTTCGTCATTTGCGACGACGCCGGTTACACCGGTAGCATCCTGCCCAGCAAGAAAGAGGACCGCTTTGACTATCTTTTCAGGCGTGTCCCACCGGGACCAGTCGGCGTCAGGATTGAGAAACCTCATCCCTTCTGTTTCGACCGAGCCCTTAGGCTTGATACAGTTCACTGCGATGTTAAACTTCCCCAGCTCGGTGGCGAGGCCGTACGTCATGCGCTCCAGTGCCGCCTTCGAAACTCCGTAGGCCAGGCCTGACGGGACCGACCCTCTGGATTGCGCCTGCACGGATGAAAGCAGAATGATGCTTCCCGCCTTCTGTTTCATCATAATGGGGAGAACAGCTTTTGTGCAGATAAAGCTGCCGGTGACATTAACACGCAGGACAAGCTCCCAGCGCTTGAGTGGCACCTCCCACACAGGTGCTCGGAAGGCTACCCCTGCGTTGTTGATAAGCGTGTCTACGGTGCCGAACTCTCTTCTTGCCATACCAACCATGCTCTCTACCTGCTCTTCGCTGGTCACATCGCACTTGACCGCAAGACAGGAACCTCCCAGACCTTTTATTTCCTCCGCGGTCTGGTGGATCGTGCCTTCCAGCCCACTCTCAAGCGGCTCCTCAGTGCGAGCAGCAACGACCACGTTAGCGCCCTCTCTAGCCAAACCAAGAGCCATGGCCTTGCCAAGGCCTCTGCTGGCGCCAGTTACTATTACGACTCTTCCTCTCAGTTTCATGCTCTATCCTCTTTCTTTCTTCAGTTGGCGGCTCCGACCGTCGCTCGCTGAGCTCACGGGAAGTACTATAGAGCCCTGCAGAGCTTTTGTAAGCGGATGGCTTAGATTACCACGGATTCAGCGGAGGGGGAGCAGGTTTTTGTGGACAAGCACTGTCTGCGGTACTTATACTGCTGCGTGCCTTTGATCGAAAACGATTTCGTATGCTGATCACATGATGGTCGCGAACAGAACGTCGAAAAGAACCAGTATCTACTACGGCTGGTATATTGTTGCCGCATCTTTCCTTATCCTCTTCTCCAACTCAGGCGCTATGTATACGTTCGGCGTCGTATTCAAACCCATCGCAGCAGAGTTCGGGTGGGGGCGAGGCCCGGTCTCCCTTGTTTTTTTCATCAACATGGTCGTCTTCGCGCTCACCATTGCTGTTACGGGTCGGCTGTATGATCGTCATGGCCCGAAGCAAGTTATCCTCGTCTGTACAACATTCGTCTCTGTCGGTCTGGTCCTGACATCGCTGATCACATCCTTCTGGCAGTTTCTCCTCTTCTACGGAATCCTTGTGGCAGTGGGCTTTGGCGGCTCATCCATCCCGCTCGTTTCCGCCATGACCAGCACATGGTTCGTAAAACGGCGCGGTTTGGCAGTGAGCCTCGCAGTCGCTGGTTTCTCACTCGGCCAGTTTGTAATTGTCCCTGCGTTTACCTGTTTCGCCCAGCGCTACGGGTGGAGGATCTCATATGCAGCGATGGGCGTCGCCATCTTCATCGTTAATTTCTTGCTGGCGTTCTTCGTCATTAAGGGGGGCAACCCCTCAGCCTTCGGCCTGACCCCTTTCGGCTCAGAGACTGACAGGGGCACAAGGGCAAACGTGGATACGTCGCGAAATGCGCCTGCCCGTGACCTGCGACCCGTAGAGGTCCTGCGGACACGCTCTTACTGGCTCTTCCTCTTTGTGATGTTCGCATGCGGCTGTCTTGATTTTGTGGTCACCACGCATATTGTCCCCTTCGCCACAGACAGTGGGGTGTCATCTGCCACTGCGAGCAATATGCTTGCCTGGTATGGGCTGCTGAGCCTCGCCGGCATACTGATCGCGGGACCTGCAGCAGACAAAGTGGGCATAAAAATACCTGTCGCCCTTGCCTTTCTCCTGCGTCTCCTCTTTTTTCTCCTGATCCTCACGCACACGAGCGAGACATCTATTTACATCTTCGCAATAGGCAACGGGTTCACTGCCCTGGTTACCGCTCCGCTCAACCCGCTGCTTATCGGCAGACTCTACGGCATGTCTCACCTGGGCCTTCTCGCGGGTGTGGTCACTACCGTCCACCATTTCGGCGGCGGGTTCTGGGCGTTTGCAGGAGGAATGATCTATGATCGTACGGGCAGCTACCGGGCGGTCTTCTGGTTGTCTGCCGGTCTGGCGGCACTCGCAGTGCTCTGCGCTGCACTGATCCGGGAAAGACGCCACAACACAGAATAATCCCTCAGGTATCCACGCTGCGTGGCTCTTAGTATAATGCTACTAAACCATAGCTCCCAAGAAAAATAACCCTAAGGTCAATTGTTTTCGCTCATTTCCCTTGCTAAGATTATCTCATCATGATACAAGAAACGCAGAGCACAGGAGAGCGCCATATGCAGACGAGTCTCACTGAACCATGTCGTAGATTTCGATCAGGCGTGCGGAAAATTCTCAAGGCGATCATACCTGTTGCTCTGGTTAGTTTCGTCTTTATTCTTTCTCTTTTTGTGGGGGCTATAATCTCTTCCATATTCGTGCATGCAGTGGAATTTTGACAAGTCACTCGGATCAGGTGGTGATATGGCATACATCAAGCGCGTGGATGAATTGATAAGCATGAAAAAGCTGAGCGTCCAGGAATTGGAGCTTCACAAGGATTTGATAGAGGAATGCAGGGAGCGCGAGGCAATGATCGACGACTACGCTGCTCGTACACAAGGCTCTCTGCAACAACTGGCCCAGGCCTGCGAGACTGCCACCGAAAGAGCGAGGGTGCTTGCCGCTTCCATAGAGAAGGTTTTGGACGAAATGGAGAGTCTCTGTCTTAAGCTTCTACCCGAAGATCAGTTCTACCGCGAATAGCTCATCGAGATTCATGCGTGTACCTTCGTTGTCGCTGCGTCCGGGTACCCGCTTGCGGGTGTCTCGACGTACTTGAAGAAGTACGCCTACGTCAGCTCCTCGCTGCCGCCTCGGTCTCCACACGAATCTCGATGAGCTATTTGATCCAGGAAAGCTGATAGCTACCACTAAACCATTAGATACTTCTTCTTGATCTCCTCGTTCGCCTCCAAATCCGCAACCGTCCCCTCGAAGCGAATCCGGCCGTTGTCAATGACGTAGACCCGGTTGACGAGCTTCAGCGCAGATTTCACGTTCTGTTCTGAGAGGAGGATGCTGAGCCCTGTCTCCCTGAGCTTTAGTATCTGCTCTTCGAGGTCTCTCACGATAAGTGGTGCGAGCCCTTCTGTGGGCTCATCCAGGAGGAGGAGTTTCGGCCCGGTCATAAGAGCCCTCGCCACTGTCAGCATCTGCTGTTCCCCGCCGCTAAGGTTGCCTGCCCGTCGCGTCTTGATCTCTCCCAGCGCGGGAAAAAGGCCGTAAATGCGTTCCCTGGTCCACTCGCTCCCGCGGCTGAAGGGTATCTCCAGGTTGTCATCGACAGTCAGGTCGGCAAAGACTCTTCTGTCATCCGGCACGTACGCAATGCCGTCGCGCACAAGAAGGTACGGTTTTCTCCCGGTAATATCCTGGTCATTAAAGGTAATCGTTCCCTGCTTGGGCGGCGTCAAACCCATGATACTCCGCATAGTGGTACTCTTACCTGCGCCATTTCTGCCGATAAGCCCCACCACTTCTCCACGGGACACGGTGAGAGAAACATCGAAAAGGATGTGACTGATGCCGTAATACGTGTGGATGCCGTTTACACTGAGCATACGTCGCTCCCGCCCAGGTATGCGTCCTGCACCGCCTGATTGCAACGGACTTCGTCACACGACCCCTGGATGATGGTAGCGCCACGCACCATCACCATGATCCGGTTGGCTATGCCGAAGACAATCTCCATGTCGTGCTCGCAAAAGAGAATAGTGAGCCCCATGTTCACCCGAAGCTGCTTGATCAGTTCAATACAGCGGGTTGTTTCCTCAGGCGACATGCCCGCGGTCGGCTCGTCCAGAATCAGAAGTTGCGGTTTGCCACCCAGAGCTATGGCGATTTCCAGCACCTTCTGCTCTCCGTGTGAAAGCGCACCGCAGATGCTATTTCTCTTTTGGATGAGACCCACGCTGTCGAGTATTTCAGCTGTCTCCTTCTCAACCAGTTTCTTTGAAGGCGTGAAAAGGTTGTACGTTTTTCCCTGCTGGGAAAGAACCGCTACGCGGACATTTTCGAACACCGTGAGTCGCGGAAAGATATTGACTACCTGGAATGAACGGGTGATGCCTTTCTCACACGTGCGGTGCGCCGGAAACCCCGTGATATCCTCCCCTTTGAAAAGGACCTGACCTCCATCCGGCGGGAGCACGCCGGTAATGAGATTGAAGAGTGTGGTCTTGCCTGCGCCATTAGGACCTATCACGGCCACGATCTCGCCTTCGGACACCTGGAGGTTCGCGCCGTTTACCGCATTAAATCCGCTGAACGCTTTACGCAGATCTCTGACTTCCAGCATTACCGCGCTACCTCTTAGTACTTTCAGGCGCGGTGCGCCTTTTCCACAACTCGAAAACGTAGCCGAGGATACCTTCAGGAAGGAAGAGGATCACCAGTACCAGTACTATACCGAGGATCAACGTCCAGTAATCGGTAAAGCCACTCACAAATGTTCGCAGGCAGACGATGATTGTCGCGCCCACCAAGGGTCCGAGAAAGGTGAGCCAACCGCCGAGCAAGGCCATAATCGTGATTTCCAGAGAGAGCGTCCAGAACATCATGTCAGGAAAAACCGAATTATCAACCACCACAAAAAGCACGCCGGCAACACCGCCGAAGAAGCCGGCAATCACAATGGCCGCGAGCTGGTGGCGCCTTACGTTCATACCAACGGCCTGGCTGCGCAACGCGTTATCACGAATTCCCTGGAGCGCGCTTCCGAAAGGAGCCCTCAGTATCCGGTGCATCACGAGCAAAGAAATGCCCGCAACGATCAGCGTAAAGTAGTAAGAACCCAGGGGAGTACCGAGCAAGTCAGGCATGCGGATACCGTGAATGCCGTCATCGCCCCCTGTGAAGCTATACCATCTGTAAACGATGGCCCAGACGAGCGAGCCAAGAGAGATCTGCAGCATGCCGAAATAGAGCTTTGAGAGGCGCACACAGATGAGCCCGATGATGAAAGAGAGTGCCGCGGCGACAACCGGACCTGTAACGAAGGCGAGCCATGCGGGCTGGCCGAGCTTGGCTATCATAACTGCAGCACCATACGCTCCCACTCCATAAAAAACAGCGTGGTGAAACTGATAAACGCCGCCGAAGCCCAGAACGAAGTTAAGACTGGTAGCGAGCAGACCCGTGGTCACAATCAGCGCAATCAGATAGGTATAAAAACGGGGAAGGCCGAACGGCGCAATCGCGAGGACGGCAAGGATAATCACCAAGGCCAGAATCGACTTCCTTGTGCCCACTACACCATTCCTTTTTTCACCAGGTTGATCTCAGCAGACCCGTCGGCCTGAAACTGAGAACTACAATCACCGCTGCATAAGGGAAAATAATCCCGAATTGCGGCCAGATAAGAATACCCAGGGACTGCGTCAGGCCGAAGATGAGCGCCCCCAGTAACGCACCCCACATGTTGCCCAAACCGCCCATGATCACGATCAAAAAGGCCTCTATGATCAGCGTGTGGTCCATGCCAAGAGTTACATTCACGATCGGCGCAACAAGCGCTCCGCCAAGTCCCGCAAGATAGCAGCCGATCACAAAAACAGTCGCGAAAACCATGCTCACGTTGATACCAACGGCACCGACCATCTCCCGGTCGACCGCAGCGGCTCTGGATATCTTGCCCATCTTGGTCTTGTTCACGATAAGCCACAGCACCAGGGCTACAAGCGGCCCAATCAGCAGGAGGAAAAAATTGTATATCGGGAAAGGCAGCCCGAGCACAGGTATCGATCCCTGAAAAAACCTGGGCATGGACACGGTCCTGTATTCCGCGCCCCACACCAGTTTCACGAGGTCTCCAAAGATAAGAGCAAAGGCAAACGTCAGCAGGAAGAGCATGATGTGTTCCCGCTCGTACAGCCGGCAGAAGATGGCCCGCTCAGCAATGAAACTGAGCGCAGCCACTATAATCGGTGCAAGAAGGATAGCCATCCAGTAGCCGCTTATGCCCCCGCCGAAAAACTTGGACACACTGAAAGCCAGAAAAGCGCCGATCATGTAAAGTGAGCCGTGGGCGATATTGGGGATCCTCAACACGCCGAGAATAAGGCTCAGCCCCGATGCAACAATGAAGAGGATAACCGTCCTGCTCAGGCCCACCAGTATCTGGCAGAGCACGCCAGGCGAACAGATGTAGCTGATGATATCCAAGCTTGACCTTCCGCTCCTCTATTCTTATTTCCCGCGAGTCTTTAAGACCTGCTCGCACGTAGGCATGTACTCTGATGCAGGGATCGTAACCAGGTCGGAGGCGATCAGAAAATCTTTATACTCGGGACTTTTTTTCGTGACGCCCCAGAACATAGGCAGCGTCACCTGGTGATCGCATTTGCGCATCTCAATCTTGCCGACAGGCGTGTCGTTGAGTACCATGCCTTCCACCGCGTCCACGAATTTTTCCTTGTTCATGCTGCCGGCTTTCTGAAACCCGCGCGCTATGAACTCGGCAGTGATGTAACCATACAGCGCCGTCATCTTGGGATACCTGCCGTAAATCTTCCTGAAGTCGGATGCGAAGGCCTTGTTTGCCGGCGTGTCAGGATAATAGAAGAGATAGTTCGCCGTTCCGTAGGCCCCCTCAGGCGCATCCATCCCGAGCGCCTGCCCAACCGTCACCTCGATCGCTGTGTGCTGGAAGAAGGGTATCTTATCCGCAAGACCTGTGGCCTTTGCTGCTTTCTGGAAGTTGACCATGCCTGAGCCACCTGTCGCCACGATGATGCAGTCGGGTTTCGCAGCAACTATGGCAGTAATGTACGGCGTGAAATCCGTCTCCCCCACCTTCCACCACGTCTGGCCGAGCAACTGGACCGACGGCTTGAGAATCTTCAGATTGTTCCAGACGCCATCTGCGATGGCGTGCCCATATTCGTAGTCGTCCCCCGCAATCCAGTACTTGGTGAACTTCATTTTGGCGAGAGCCACAGCTCCTGCCTTGCCTGCCATTGCCGTGTTCTCATTGGTGCTGAACACGTAACGGTTCCACATCTGGCCTGTGATCCGGTCGCTCTTTGCATTGGTGACGAAGAAAGGGATCTTCTCCTTCTTGGCAAAATCTGAAATGGCAAGGGCTGTGGCACTGTTCGTCGTTCCCGCGAGCACATCGACGTTCTCTTTCATGACCAGTTCCTTGGCCATGGCCAATCCCAGATCGGGTTTGAATTTTTCATCCCGCGTCGTGTACTCGATTTTTCTGCCGAGAACCCCGCCTGCTGCATTGATCTTATCCCTTGCCATCTTGAAACCATCTACCACATCCAGCGCGTAGACTGCGGCAGGCCCCGAGTAACTGTCGACAAGCCCTACCTTGATTGTATTCGCCCCATAAGAGGATGGAGCAACAAGGACTAAACCCAGAAGAGCGAACGAAAGAAGAAGCAGCACTTTTCTCATATGACCCTCCTTTGTTGTTGTGCCTCTCGCATCTATACATTTCCCACGGCTAAAGGATAACTGCAGCCCCCGTAATTGTATGCATACTCCACAAATTATTCAACCGAAAGTTATGATACACGTTGCGCCTCCGAATCAAGCTATGCTAGAGTCGAACGATGACTCGTCCCGAACTTCTCCTTCCAAATAAACTTAAGCGGGGTGATACAATCTGCGTGGTCGCCCCCGCGTCCCCAGTGGCTGATCTGCCGTCTCTCGATGCGGGCATCCGCCTGCTTCAAGAGCGTGGCTTTCGCGTCCTCGAAGGGGCACACGTGAGAGACAGCAGGCTCCTCTTCGCGGGTGAGGATGCTGATCGGGCGCATGACCTCAATCGTGCTTTTGGCGACTCCACAATCGACGCTATCATCTGCGCCAAGGGAGGCGCGGGCACAGCGCGCATGCTGCCATTTATTGATTTCAAGCTCATCTCGCGCAACCCCAAAATCTTTGTGGGTTACAGCGACCTCACTATCCTGCAGACCGCCTTGCTGCAAAGATGCGGTCTTGTGAGTTTCTATGGACCGATGGTCGCCACCGAGATTGGTCGTTCCTTTCCGCCTTTCGCCGAAGATAACTTTTTTAGAATGCTGACAACGCCGGACCTTACCCTGCAATTACGCAACAGGCCGCGAAAGAAGATGCTCACGCTATACCCGGGAGAGGCCCGCGGGCAGCTCGTCGGCGGATGTCTTTCAGTTTTTGTCACTGCGCTCGGGACAGAGTGGGAGATTGACACCAGGGGCAAGATCCTCTTCTTTGAGGATGTTGACGAAAAACCTCATCGCATCGACCGCTACCTGACACAGCTACTGCTCGCGAATAAACTGCAGGCAGCGAGCGCGATCCTCTTTGGCGGGTTCACCCGCTGTGAATACCGGAATGACCGCACGAGCACGGGTCCTCTGGCGCGCACGATCGATATCGTCAGGGATCGGGTTGCACACCTTGAGAAGCCTTGCCTCTATGGCCTCCAATTCGGTCACATGCGAGATATGCTCACGATTCCCAACGGAGGCTATGCTTTTGTCGATGCCACGAATCAGCGGGTGGTCGTAGAACCGGCTGTTAAAAACAGTTCAGCAGTAAGTGGCTGAGTGATTGAGTTCGAGTCACGTTGGCGACATTGACAAAAATGGCGCTCTCCTCTATAGTTTACGTGATTTAACCGCTCAATCTCCCGGAAAGGATAGCCTGTGAGATCAAAAAAATCTCCTGAGAAGATTGACTCCAAGGAGCAGGAGTTATTGATGCTCCGCAAGGTAGCGGAGTACGTGAGCAGCAATCTTGAACTGGAAGACCTGCTCAGCAGGATCGTCAAGATGGTCGCAGAGATCGCTTCCGCCGATTCCTGCTTCATATACCTCTACGATGCGAAGCACCATGAACTTGTGCTCAGGGCATCGAGCAACCCCCGGACCAATGCGGTAGGCAACATAAGACTGAAACTCGGTGAAGGCGTGACAGGATGGGCAGCAAAAGAAAAAATGCCGGTTGCTCTAGCGCGGGAAGCCTACAAGGATTCGCGGTTCAAAAGCTTTACCAACCTTGCCGAGGATAAATATGAGTCTTTTCTTGCCGTGCCCATTCTTTCCAAGAATGAGATCATCGGCGTGATGAACGTGCACAGCAAAAGGGAGTGCGAGTACCCGGAGTCGCAGATTAATTTGCTCTTCACCGTTTCCCGTTACCTCGGCAATGCCATAGAGAATGCGATCATCTACGAGGAGGTCAGGAAAAAGGCGAAGCAGCTCGATCTTCTGTCAGAGATAAGCAAGACCATTGTGTCTGATTATTACCTGAAGGAGATACTGCAACTTATCGTGACCACAACAGCCCAGGTTATGGGCTCGAAAATCTGCTCGATTATGCTCCTTGACGAAAAGAAGCAGGAGCTCGTGATTGCAGCCACCCAGAGTTTGAGCCAGGAATACCTCACAAAGCAGAACCTCAAGGTGGGACAGTCGATCAGCGGCAAGGTCGTGAAGGAGAAGAGGCCGATCATCGTGCGCGACGTGACGAAGGAACCGGGCTTCATGTACCCGGAGATCGCGAGAAGAGAGGGACTGGTGTCGATGCTCTCCGTTCCCATGATGATCAAGGACAGGGTGGTCGGTGTTATTAACTTCTATACACAGAAGGAATACAGCTTTTCCAAGGAGGAGACCGACATCCTGCAAGCCATTGCCAACCAGGCGGCTGTGGCGATAGAGAATACGCGGCTCGACCAAGAGATTCTCGCCACAAAGGAAGCCCTGGAAACAAGAAAGCTGGTTGAGCGGGCCAAGGGCGTTCTCATGAGGGAATTGGGAATACCCGAGGACGAGGCGCACAAGAGGATTCACAAAAAGAGTATGGATTTGCGCAAGAGCATGCGGGAGGTTGCGGAGGCGATAATAGTCGCCTCCGACCTCAGAAAGTGAAATGCCTGTTCGTCTTCAGCGCATACCTTCGTTGCCCCTACAGGATGCTGCGCTATCGCTACGTCGCTCTCCTCGACCTACTTACAGTGCGCCTGCGTCGGCTTCTCGCTGCCGCCCGGGGTACCCGGCCGAAGGCTGGGTCGTGCATCCGAACCCGAACAGGAATAACGCTTTCCGACTGCAAATCCTTGACAGGCGACGCGTTTTGCGCTATGCTTAATGAAGAACAAAGACACTGATGTCTTTCAGTTGTCGATTGACGAAGGCCAGGACTGAGGCGTCCTTAACCCACGGCGGTTGAGGGCGCTTTTTTGTTTCGGAGATAACATATGGAGACAGTGGTCCGATTAGCGCTTGCCCAGATAAATTGCACGGTCGGCGATCTCACGGGCAACTGCCGTAAGATTCTTGAGTTCGCAGAAAAAGCCGAAGGCTATGGCGCGGACATCGTCTCCTTCCCGGAACTGGCAGTGACGGGCTATCCTCCTGAAGACCTTCTCCTGAAGCGCAAGTTTATAAGCGATAATCTCGCTGCCCTGAGGGAGTTGTCGCGATCGATCCGACGCATCGTCGCGGTCGTGGGCTTCGTCGACAAAGTCCGGGGCGGCGTTTATAACAGCGCGGCAGTCATAACCGGCGGAGAGATAAAGGGTATCTATCACAAGATGCGCCTCCCCAACTACGCGGTCTTCGATGAAAAGCGTTATTTCAAATCCGGCAAGAACCCGGTTGTTTTTCTACTCGGGAACCTCCCTTTAGGCGTGAACATCTGCGAAGATATCTGGCTGCCTGGCGGACCTACGGCCGCACAGGCCAAGTACGGTGCAAGACTCATCTGCAATATCAACGGGTCGCCATATAATGCCGGCAAAATAAAAGTTAGAGAAGAAATCGTACAGTCTCAGGCGAGGAACAACGGCGTGATCATGTCGTACACAAATCTGGTCGGCGGGCAGGACGAACTGGTCTTTGACGGACAGAGCATGGTCGTTGACAAAGATGGCACAGTGCTCGCGCGCGCAGAGGCCTTCAAAGAGGATCTTCTTATAGTCGACGTCAACGTTCCTCTCGATGAGACGATGCGGTCCGGCAAAAGGCTCATAAAGATAGCAGAAACTCCATTTCACCAAGAAAAGGCTCCGGTGGAGAAACGGATCGTGCCACCCCTGAAACCAGCGGAAGAGGTGTACCAGGCTCTGCTTCTCGGTCTGCGTGACTACGTCCAGAAAAACGGCTTTAAGAAGGTCATTCTGGGATTGAGTGGGGGCATCGATTCGGCCCTTGTGGCTGCGCTTGCAGTGGACGCGCTCGGCAAGGAGAATGTAATATGCGTCTTCATGCCCTCCCGTTTCTCGTCGGAAGAGTCGCGCATTGATGCTAAAGAACTTTGCGACAGACTGGATGTGCGCTTCATTGAAATATCTATCGAGCATATCTACATGGCGTATCTCGAAACCATCGCCCCAATCTTCTCGGGACTTGCTCCTGATATTACAGAAGAAAACATCCAGGCGAGGATAAGGGGCAACATCATCATGGCCCTGTCCAACAAGTTTGGATGGCTCGTTCTTACCACCGGCAACAAATCTGAGATGAGCGTCGGGTATGCGACGCTTTACGGAGATATGGCCGGCGGATTTGCCGTCATAAAGGACGTGCCTAAGACACTGGTCTACAGGCTCTGCCGTTTCAGGAATTCGCTGGGACGAGTAATACCGGAAAGGATCCTTACAAAGGCTCCCACTGCTGAATTGAGGCCTGATCAGAAAGACACCGACACGCTTCCCCCGTATGACACGCTCGACCCCATCCTCAAAGCCTACGTTGAAGAGGATGAGGATCCTGCGAGGATCATACGAGGAGGCTATGAACCCGACATCGTTAACCGGTCGGTAAGGATGGTGGATGTGAGCGAGTATAAGCGAAGGCAGTCGCCTCCGGGAATACGCATCACGCCCAAGGCTTTCGGGAGAGACCGGAGAATGCCGATTACCAATAAGTATAAAGGCTGAACATGTCCTTTGATGCTTTGGTGAAGAGAATATCTCCTACGTTGCAGCGGATTACTCAGAAGCTGAACGGTCACTTCACCTTCATGGATCATGACGATCTTTTTCAGGAGGCTATGCTGCATCTCTGGGATGCCTTTCGAACTGGGACGCTCAATGACAAAACGGATAGTTACGTGCTGCAGGGATGCTACTACCACCTGAAGAACTACATACGCACAGTGCAGGACAAGGCACCGATGGTGAGCCTCAACAGTATCGTGGATGGTGAACAGGATGTTGCCCTGGAGGAGATTCTTGAAGCAGACGATGTTGGGCCATTTGAGTATGTTGAAGGAAAAATGCAGGTTGAGGCCCTGCTAAACAGCGGGCTAACCCAAAAGGAACGCGATGTTCTTGCCCTCGCCATGGAAGGCATGACAACCAGGGAGATAGGTCAACAACTCGGCGTTTCACACGTGGCAGTCGTGAAGGTCAAGAATAAGTTGAAGGCGAGGTACGAGCAATTGATTGCAAAATAGTGGTGTGCGGGGTTACCAAAACGTAGATTTTTTACTTGTAAAGAGATAACCAAGCACAGTAGCAAGCGTTAAAAACACAACGATGTGTGAAAACAGTGACGTTCCGAATTGGACGTCATTTTTTTTGCCGCGGCCGAAGACTAAGGCGTCTTCCATCCATCGAAGGAAATGAACAAAACGATGGGATGTAAGACGCTTTTTTTGTTTCTCTCAATGGCCGCCGCGAGCTACATTATAGCAGGAGGTGTATTGTGAAAGTAGTATCTCTTCTTTTCGCGATCTTTCTTGTGGCAGTCTGCACAACAGGCGTGCTCCACGCACAGGAAGCGAAGGAACCGCCCAAGCCGGCGGTAGCCGAGCAGCCCAATACCGCGGCCCCGGGGGGCGACGCGGCCAAACCCCCGGCCGAGGAACCCGTGACCGGTACCGCATCCGTTTCCTTCCTCAACCAGTACATGTTCCGTGGGTACCAGCTGGGTAAGGACTCACTTATCATACAGCCCCAATTAAGTGCATCCTACAAAGGATTCACCGCGAGCTTCTGGGGTAACATCGACAGCCACGAAAAGGCTACCCAGAACTTTAATCCGGATGACCCCGGCCACCAGAGCTTCAACGAGACCGACCTGACCTTGAGCTACACCTATTCGATAGGGAAATTCAGCCTGACCGGCGGCTATATCTACTACGGCCTGCGGTACGCCAACGAGACCCAGGAGTTCTTCGGAAGCATGAGCCATGACTCGTTCCTCAAACCCACCCTCTCCATCTACCGGGATTTCTCAGCCTACCCGGGATGGTACCTGAACCTTTCCATCGGCCACTCCTTTAAGATCTACCAGGAGGTGACCCTCGATCTGGCCGCATCCGCAGGCTATGAAATAGGTACAGGCAACTTCTGGGATACCTACCAGCAGGGCACGCATGCCTATACCGGGTCTAAGTATAGCGCGCTCCACGACGGCATGTTGAAAGCAGGCCTCACGATACCGGTGACCAAGAAGGTGGTGGTGCAGCCCATGCTCGCGTACTGGTTCCCCCTCTCGGATGATGCCAAGAAACGGACCGAGGGCAATTCGTATAACCCGAACGGCTACCTGAAGTGCCTCTGGCAGACAGGGGTAACCGTTGCGTACAACTTCTAAGCGATTGTTCCAGGTTTATTAAGCTACTCTTCCTCCCATTCCCGTGGGCCCACGACAACGTTGCCGTGGGCCCCACCCCAACTGCACCGTTGCAGTGCGTCACCTCCTGATGATCGGGTGACGAAGCAGAAAGAAAGACACTGAGGTCTCCAAGAACAAGAGATAGTGTTACGTCAGAGGTGCGCGCCAATGACGAGAGAGAACAAACAGGAGGTTCTCGGATGAAGAAATATGTGGTCCCATTATTGATCGCCACTATGGTGCTTGGCTTAGCGCTTTCAGTCCTGGCGGCGGGCCCCGGCAGCGCCTTGACGTCAACAAGTGAGGCAACCATTGCACTCGAGACGACCGCCGGTGCTTTCGCACAACATCAACAAGGTCTCGCGCTGAGCGAGCATCGGGCATGGGTCGCCTGGGCAGTAGATCACAACCGGGCGGCAATAACAGCAATCGTCGGAGGCATTCTCTCTGGCACACACGCTGTTCTGCTGGCTTGCACGCAACTGGGATTCGGATTCTCTGGTACGGGCCAGCAGCACAGACCATCAGGTTACGTCTTCTCGTTAAGTATTTTCCTTCATGCCATCGGCTCGCTGATTTACCAAAGCAGGATGTTTCTCGCAGGTCGTTTACATCCAAAAAGAGAACAAGAGGAGGTCTGTTATGGCTAATACGATAAAAGCAGGAGCAGTACTTGGCCGGCCCAGTCCTGGATCGCAGACGGCAGAAGCAGGGCGTTCAGGCGAATCTGATCCAAACAAAAAATAGAGGAGGAGGAACATGGTAAAGATTGAGGCAGTCATAAAACCTGAGAAGCAGGAAGAGGTAAAGCAGGCATTGGTGGATATCGGCGTTCAAGGAATGACGGTGTTTGAGGTAAGGGGGTTCGGACGACAGAAAGGCCAGCATGAGACCTACAGGGGAACCGAGATCAAGGTGAGTTTTGTGCACAAAGTGATGGTCACTATAGTGATCAAGGATGAACTGTTGGACACTGCGATCGAGGCCATTCGAAAAGCAGCCCACACAGACACCATAGGCGACGGAAAGATCTTCGTTACCTCGGTGCAACGAGTCGTGCGTATACGGACAGGAGAGACCGGCCCGCAAGCTCTCTGAGAGTACGCGGATTTCGAAGTGCATCTTGCGATCGCTATCTTGGAGCCAAATTCAAAGCTTTTCTTGGAAGGCAGTCAACTATAAGGAAAGGAGAGACCAAAAATGAACGTACGGAAAAAACTACAGACCATCTTGATGATTTCTATGGTTATTGCTCTGATATTGGCGATACGACCGGCTGTTGCGGATGAGGCGCCCCCTCAGGGAGGAGCTCCCCAGGCGACGGCGGTCCAGGCTGCGGGGCCTCAACCCGACCCTGCCGGAATTGCCACGGGGGACAAGGCAAATGCCATTGATGGGGCGGGCAATGCCTTCGTTGTTACCGAGCCGACCGACACGAAGGCCCCTGACTATGCCGAAAAGAAAAAGCAGTACGAAGAATACAAGAGTCAGGCAGCCAAAGAACCGCTTGCGGTTAAGCTCGCCGACACTGTCGGGCACGTTCGGATTGCGACCAACTTCAGTTGGACCCTCCTCACAGGGTATCTTGTACTCTTCATGCAAGCAGGCTTCGCCCTTCTCACCGTTGGGCTGGTGCGCAGGAAAAACGCCGCCCATCTCATGATGCTTAACTTCGCTGCCTATGTCTTCGCCTTCTTGGCGTACTATGTGTGCGGTTACGCCTTCCAGTTCGGCGCGGCCGCAGTCAATGCGGCGCCAACGAATCTTGGAGGGACTCCAACGCTGGACAAATTCCTCCTCGGAGGCGGCATGTGGGGCTTCTTGGGCGGCAAGGGCTTTTTTCTGAGCGGCCCGGGCTACGATGCCGGAAGTCTTTGCCTGACGCTCTTCCAGGTCGTATTCATGGAAACGGCCGGGTATATCATCGTGGGGGCTATATGTGAGCGAATTACGTTCTGGGGATTTGTCCTTTGCGAGCTGTTCGTCGGCGCCTTTCTATACCCCATCTCCGGTTGCTGGGTTTGGGGAGGTGGATGGCTCTCTCAGCTGGGCGTCAGCATGGGCTTAGGTCACGGCTACGTGGATTTCGCGGGTTCGAGCGTTGTCCATGCCGTGGGCGGCTTCTGCGCCATGGCTCTAGCCATCATTCTCGGCCCTCGCCTCGGCAAGTACGGTCCGGACGGCAAGCCGCGGGCCTTTCCGGCGCACAACATTGCCTTTGTCGTAACCGGCACCTTCATACTCCTGTTCGGCTGGATGGGTTTTAACCCCGGCTCCACCCTCGGCGCGTCGGACCTGCGCATCTCGGTGGTTGCCGTGAACACGAATCTTGCTGCTGTTGCCGGATCGGCGACCGCAATGATCTTCTGGTACTTCAAGTTTGGTAAACCAGACATCACCATGGCGTGCAACGGCATGCTCGCTGGCCTGGTCGCCATCACCGCGCCTTGTGCATTTGTCAGCCCAAACTCCGCTGTTATCATCGGCATTCTTGCCGGCATTCTGGTTTGTGTGGGCGTCCTTTTTAACGAGCGGGTACTTAAGGTCGACGACCCCTGCGGCGCTATTTCCGTGCATGGCTATTGTGGCTGGCTGGGGGCGGTGAGCCTTGGTATCTTCGCCGATGGCACGTACGGCGCAGGCTGGAACGGTGTCGGCGCAACGACCTACCTCGGCAAGGCCGGACAGGGTGTGACCGGCCTGCTTCACGGGGACGTATCCCAGTTCTTTACACAGCTCGGGGGGGCCACGCTGATCGTGCTGTATGCATTCGTCTTTACCTTCGTGGTCTTTAAAATCGTGAACGCCATCGTTCCTCTGCGCGTTTCTAAAGAAGTGGAGCGTGAAGGTCTCGACGTCCCAGAGTTCGGTCTGCCTGCGTACCCTGACGGCGAACTTGTCCAATGATCAGGGAGAATGTATCGTGGCGCTGCGCGCATCCTTTCTAAAATGCAGGCCTCCTCGGGGCAGTATCGACCGCCAGGGCCTGATGGCCGCCGGTATCGTCTTTAGCTATGGCGGGCTGACAATTGATTTCATCTTTTGAACATCAGCAGGCCGGGACGGTCGCGTTCCGGCCTGCTCCTCTCCTGTACAGAGGTGCCGCATGAAAGGCAAGGAAAGATGGACTATGCTTGACCGACTCTTGGAGATGGCAAGGGGGAGACGCGGAACCGACGCTGAACAACCCGAGGGAGACGGTCAGGAGACAGAGCAACGCCGGCCAAAAACCGCAAAGAAGAAAGGCAAGAAACAAAAGCGGGCTGCGTGAAACTCCTCAGTGAACAAGCCCGTGCTTATTGAGAATAGCCCATTGTAGTGATAGGCGATGACGTATCTTGCATGGTTAATTTTTATCGGGGCCGCGATCCTTGAGGTCAGCGGCGATGCGGTTGTACGCAAGGGGCTGGGTGGTGGAAGTCTCGTCATAGTTCTTTCAGGATGCGCTCTGCTTGGCTGCTACGGAGTCATTGTGAATATGGTGAAATGGGATTTTTCACGATTGCTAGGCGTCTATGTCGCAGTATTTGCGCTGATCAGCGTATTGTTTGGTTCTGCAGTATTCAAAGAGAAGATCTCCCTCAGCACCTGGGTGGGACTGGCAATTATCATACTTGGCGGCTTGATAATTCAACTCGGCAGTAAGTAAGTAACGAGTACCGCCTGTTTTCTCTCCCAACGACAAGCGATGGTTAGAGTCCTGGTTAGATAGACGAACGCTCGGGTAAGTGCTATACTACTGCATTCCACCGCAAAGCATTCGCCCTGACGAACCATTTCCCCTGAAAGGAGAAGGTGACATGATAGAAGAGAAATCAACTGCAGAAAGTCTGGGAAGCACGAGAACCTACGGCCAGGTGAGGTGCATGAACCCGACCTGCACGTCCAGGATAACGCCGCAGCCCGGCCAGAACACGGCAAAGTGCCCCAAGTGCGGCTCTGAGTGGCGCATATTCTGGGTCAAGGCCGGCTTTCCCCGCGTAAGGGGTCCTGTGTGGGAGACAAGCCTGAAAATGGCTAACGCCCAGTGGGCCAAGCTAGGCGACACAAAGGAGGAGAAATAGGTTATGGCGCTAGACAGAAAACTGGCCGTGGTAGATCTGACAACAGGCAAGATTGACATAAAGCCGATTTCTCTGGAGGTCAGGAGGAAGTTTCTCGGCGGCAGGGGACTCGCTGCCTACCTTCTTTACAAATACGTAAAGCCGGGCTGTGATCCTATGGGCCCGGACAATGCGGTTATCTTCAGCGCAGGGCCTCTCGGTGGGACTCTCGCATCGGCAGGCTCCAGAACTGATGTCATGACGAAAAATCCCCTTACCGGCCTTCTGGGAAGCGGAAACTTTGGCGGGTTCTTTGCCCCGGAGCTCCGGTGGGCCGGCTTCGATCATATTCTGGTGAAAGGCAAGGCAGATAAACCGGTATACCTGTGGGTTCACGATGGCGAAGTGGAGATACGAGACGGAAAGAATGTCTGGGGTAAGACCGTAACTGAAGCGCAATGGGCAGTCAGAGAAGAGTTAGACGATCCTGATATTAAGTCGGCAGTGTGCGGTCCGGGCGCTGAAAAAGGCGTCAGGTTCGGCAACGTCATGACCGGCATCAAGAACGCCAACGGACGAGGCGGCGGCGGCTCGGTCATGGGCTCGAAGAACCTGAAGATGGTGGCAGCGCGAGGCACCATGGACATCAAGATAGCCCACCCGATGGAAGCCCTGGAGTTCGACAAGAAATATATCGAAATGATCACCGGCGCAAAAGTGAACCAGACCATGGGCACTCTCGGCACGCCCTTTATATGGGGCGCTGCAAATGCGTGGGGCGGAGTGCGCGCCAATAACTTCCAGCTCAACCAGCTCCTTTACAGCGACGACATCGAGCCGGAGAGCCTTGACGAAATTTCAAATCAGACCGTGGGCAAGTATCATATGGCAGCCTGCTTCGGATGCCAGGTCCACTGCCGCGCACAATACAGAATCCCGGACCGACCCATTGCTCATAAACTGGGTATGGTGGGCATATACGACGAAGGCCCCGAGTATACGTCGCAGAATGCGTTCTGCGGCGAGCCGGGCTGTACCAAGGCTGAGACGCTGCTCATCTGTAACCACCTTGTTAACCAATACGGTCTAGACAACCTCGAGACCGGCAGTCTGATCTCCTGGGCCATGGAGCTTTACGAAAAAGGCATCCTCACCAGCAAAGATACCGATGGCATTGACCTACGGTTCGGCAACGATGAGGCTCTCATCGAGATGATCCACCATATCGGCAAGAGAGACACATGGCTCGGCAACGTGTTGGCCGAGGGCGGCATTGCAGCAGCCAATACGATCGGCAAAGACTCCATCAAATACCTGGTGCACGTGAAGGGCATGAGTCACCTTGGTTCGGATGAGAGGGCAACCCCTGGACTCGCCCTGAACTGTGCCATGGCTTCCAGAGGGTCAGACCACTTGCGGAGTCGGCCCGCCATTGACCTTTACCATCTGCCGGAACCGGTACTGAGAAGGATATACGGCAGCCCGGTTTCCTACGATGGAGCCTTGAGCCCAGACCAGAGGGAATACGCGGGCAAGGCCTGGATGGTCTATTGGCAGGAGACCGTGTTCATGGGGGTTGATTGTCTTGGCACATGCAAGTACCACACAACGTTCCTCGGCGCCACGCTGCCCAATTTCGAAGACTGGTCGAAGGTACTCTACTACAATACCGGAATGGAGATGACACCAAGGGAGATGTGGGACGTGGCCGATAGATGCAATATGATCGAGAGACTCTTTAACCTGAGAGAGGGCATGAAGAAGGACGACCCGTTGAAAGGCGAAATGCTCATTGATCGCTATTTCGACGAACCCTGCAGGCTTGGCGCACCCGACGTTGTCGGCGCAAAGCTCGACCGGAAGAAGTTCCTTGATATGAGAGCCGAGTTCTACAAGCACAAAGGGTGTGATGAAAATGGCATACCTGCGCCCGAAAGATTGAAGTATCTCGGGCTTGAGACCTTTGATAACGATCCATCACTGCTCTAGTTCAGGTTACTCACTTGTCGATGAGAGATGAAAAGACGGTAGCTGATCGTACGTGACCAAGGAGGAATTGAATGGAACCCAGAGTTCTGGTAATCAACCACGATAAATGCACGGGCTGCAGGAGATGCGAGCTCGTCTGCTCAGTGTTTCACGAAGGCGTATCGAACCCAAGCAAGGCACGGATAAAAGTTGAGAAATGGGAATGGGAAGGCCTCTATATCCCGATGACGTGCAGACAATGCGCTGATGCGCCATGCATGAACGTCTGCCCTGTTAAAGCAATCAGCCGCGATGATGCAGAGTCCAAAGTGTCTGTCGATTACGATAAGTGCATTGTGTGCCGCTCCTGTGTAGCAGTCTGTCCTTTTGGTGCCATGAATTTCAATCCTGCCGCGAAGAAAGTATTCAAGTGCGACCTTTGCGACGGCAATCCTCAGTGCGTCCGTTTTTGCGATATGAAAGCGGTTGATTACATCGATTCCCGGAAAGAGAGCACTGTCAGAAAGAGGGACGCGGCGTTGAAGATGGCTGAAGCAAAAAAACTGGGTGCAGCCAAAGAGTACGAGGCGTAATCTTACAGTCATTTCGTTCAGTATTCTGAACAATTCCACCTTTGTCAGTCAACTAAGACAGCAGATCGGTTGAAGCCGATCTGCTGTCTTAGCCTTTACAGGCCTCTATTTCTGCCTCTGACCCATTGACTAGTGACCGGATCAGGGATATACTATTTGTTGATCACGGTAGTGGAGTATAGTGAACGGGGTGCCTAGATGGTGAAAAACGAGAAGAATCAGTGGACTCTCGAGCCGGAGGATATCGAAAAAATCTGGAAAATGAAGGTCAAGGTGGTCGACAGGGAAACGGGCAACAGCAGGTACTGCACCCTGGAGGAGGCCAAGACGTGGGACTGGGGTAATCAGGACATATGGAGAATAGTAAGTGGCTGGCAGATCACGAGCTTCAAGGCGTTACTCTCGATGATGCACATGAAGGCGCAAAAGGGCCTTGAAGAGGTTGAGATACTGGAGTCGCCTCGTTGCCTTCTCCTTGCAGGTGGCTAAAGCGAGCACACCCAAGCCAGACACCAAGTCTGAATAAACAACCAAAACTACTGCAAGATCAGTTAGGAGGAAAACCAGAAATGGCAAGAAAGGATTACGTGTGTCCTATCATGAAAAAAACCTGTATCGGGTGCTCCGTTTACAGGGGAAGACATATGGGTCTCTGGGTCGATGAAAAGCCGGCAAAACAAGTCCCACAGGCTTCAAAAAAAGCAGCCTCGACGAGCCGCAAATCTTCTTCGCAGAATGGGTCCGATTGGGTCACGTCCTTCGATGCATTCGTCAGGAGTATTGAGGGGCCGGAATGTATAGCCTTTGACTGGGACAAACAAAAATAAACATTTTTGTTTCGCAAACCCCAGCTGCTTCAAAAGCTTGCCCATCGATTCGTAATTACGCGCAACGTACTCCTCCAGTTGAGAACTGTTGCGGTATACTACGGTGAGCCGAAGGTCCTTCATGCCCTTAATGAACGCAGGCTCGCTCATGGCTTTGGTAAAGGCATCTTCTATCTTCTTTTCAATGGCCTCGGGCAACCCCCTCGGCCCTACAACATTGAAAAGTGTGGGCGCCGGGATATCATAACCAAGATCCTTCAGGATGGGAACTTCCGGAAAATAACGGGACCGCGCCTCGGCCAGAAGGAGAAGGAGCCTTGTCTCTCCCGCATCGACAAGCGATTGGCCAAACCCTCCGGCCGCGAGGAGCACATGTCCTCCCAGGAGGGCTGCCTGCGTTTCTGGAGAGCCCTTGAAGGGCACAATCGTAAACTGAACCCCTTCCCTTTTGGCAATGGTCTCCATCGCCACGTTCGCTGATGTGCCTGTTCCCGAGGTGCCGTAGGTCAGTTTCTTCGGGTTCTTTCGCGCGAACTCGACCACGTCTTTGAACACAGCAGGATCACTATGATCTCTCTATTGTTGATTAATGTCAACAGAGACGCTCATGCACGGTTCTCTCTCACAGAAATCTTCCGACAACATCAAGCCCTGTGATCCAGAATAGCACGCCACTTCTGTTGTGCATGTGCACAACGGTTGAACTGACGTAGGCACTCACCTACTCGTCGCCGTCTTCTTCCTCTTCCTGTTCATCATCTTCGTCTGAGTCAATGGTTGGGTGCAGGGGAATCGACTTACTGACCTCCTCCAGATGAAGACGTATCACTGCATGGGCGGCTGGGTTTGATGCGTCTTTATAAAAAGTACTCTCATCGATATGAGCAGGTTGTTGAGGCGCGAAATAATGGTGAAGCAGTTCGATGACGGTCCATATACCGGGCTGCATCTGGTAATTGGCGTAGCGCTGCTTGCGCAGTTCGTCTGGGGTGAGCGTAAGCATATCGTTAAGCGCTTTCTCGATTTCCCGCCCCTGCTCCTGCGTCTCCCATTGTTGATCGGCGCCTTGAAGAAAAGCCACTACTGTATTGGGTCTGGAAGGCCCGCAAGTGCAGAGCCCAGCGCAAAGAGCTACGCAGATGGCTATATAACGGAGAAACCTCAAGCTCCTCTCTGCTCTCGCCATACAGCTCAAAATAGACGACGCGCAGAGCCTTGTCAATTGTTCAGGGGTGAAGCATGGTATTAATGCCAAGCATCACTGGAAATTAACCCTCTTTCCAATTGACCCGTCGCTGAGTTTCTCTTAGAATCATGGATGCTGTAGCAAAGGGGCTTGAACTCGTGCAATCTCTAAGCTCCCGGGAGGCTATGATGTTGAAGGCAAGGCCACGGTGCATTATCTCATCTTGCACGGTTGTCGCATTGCTTATGCTCGCTGCAAACGTGCACGGCCAGGGCTACAAGGGCTTCACACTATTAAACCCAGATGAGTGCGTGCGGCTAGACAAGAAGGTTGTGCTCCAACTGCCTGTGGAATGGCACAAGTACGGTGATTTCACAAAAATCTGTGCACTGACGCAGACTAAGGGCCAACCCGCAAAGGTGTCGATTATCTCGGTGTGGGTCGAGGAATATTATGACACTCTGCCTTCTGATGCACCGTGGGAAAAATTTCCGCTCCCGCTTATAGTAGACGATCACTTTCAGAAAATCGGCAAGTTGCCTGAAATTTATCCCATGGATCAACCCCGTGAGCTTGGCGTCTATTACGGGAAGTGGCAGTCGGATATGCCCACCGAAATCATGGTCGATGTCTATAATCCTGCCGTTTCTGGGAATTACTACTACGATCCGCTCATCTGGAATACGGCTAAGGGGACTTACGGGATGAAATCCGAGGAGGCAAAGTATGGCAGCCGACACAAACGATAAGGCAGACAAACTCAAGCGAGCGTGTGATCAGGCCTACGTGACGTACGGGAGCTCATGCAGCCATGCGGTCTGGTATGTCATCTCTCAATATGACCCATCACAGGCGTGGCTGGACGCAAACACTCTTACCAGGAACCTTAGCCTTAACGCAAAATGGAAGCCGGTAGAATTTCGTGAGCTGAGCAGACTCGCCAGCCAAGGGGTACTGATTGTGGGAGGGCTGGGCAAAGCTGCAGGCCACGGCCACGTGCTGGTCGTCTATCCGGGACCAGA
>DATKNH010000171.1 GCA_035541455.1 Syntrophorhabdales bacterium | reverse complement strand
GCGCTTGACCTGCTGCGAGGTGAAGCTCCTGCCATTCCTTGCTTTGATATTTCTTTCTTCTAAAATCCTGCAGATGTCCACCAGCCGCGGAGATTTCTTGTAGAGCTGATTCACGATACGGATTACTTCTTGCTCCTCGGGATCTTCTTGCAGCCCGTTTCCGTTTCTACGGTAGCCATAGGGGACAGAACCTACCACAGCGCCTTGGCTCTTTTTGAACTCCATAGCCCGCTTAGTGCGATACTTCACCTGGCGCCGCTCCATTTCCCCAAGAAAAGCCTTCATGGCAAAATTGAGCCATCCATCGGGGAGAGAGGTGTCGACCTGGCCCTCGACGGTGTGGAGTTCGATATCGCGTTCATCGAGGAAGCGTTCAAGGGCGAGCAACGTCAGCATATCCCGTGAGAGCCGTTCAAGAGAATAGAGGACAATAGCATCAATACCGTTGCTCTCTATTCTATCGAGCAACACCATGAAGCCGGGCCGTGTCTTGTTTTTGCCTCCTGATATCCCGGCATCCTCAATGATATCAACTAGAGAAAATCCTTTGTATGAGCAATACCCTTCGATACGAGCCCTTTGATTCTCGAGGCTGACACCTTCCCGGGCTTGCTCTTCAGTGGATACCCTGATGTAGCCGATGGCGTTAATGTGATTCCCCTCTACTCGCTTTTCGTCCACTTATGTATATAATAGTCTACAGCTGCCCAAATGTCAAGGCCAAAACGACATATATTGACAATGGTAGACGATCATGTATATATTTGGCTATGGATAGGCTATATACGGTAAAGGAAACATGCAACCTGCTAAAGATATCGAGGGCGAAACTGTATCTCCTCATAAAGGGCGGAAGTCTGCGGTCTGTCAAGATAGGCAAGAAAACCCTCTTCAAAGAATCGACCATTCAGCGCTTTATCGGATCACTGAAAGAGACATGATTCGATATCGACAAATCCACTTACAAACTGTTAACGCTCCGGAGCCACGCCTCACGCGCATACTTCAGGCAACACCCCCAGCTCATGGTAGAACCCGTGTTTATTTTGCGTTGCTGCCTCTATGGCGCACGTTGGACATGCTGTGAGGGGATGGATAGCTGCGCCCCCTTTTAGTGCCTTAATTCTTTTTCGCTTCCAGTTCGCTACAGGCCTCTGTAGAGCTCACTCTGCCTAGGAGGTTACTTTTGTCAAGAAAAAGTGTATGGCAAAACCCGGAAGTTATTTCTATTGACAAGTCGTCGTCCGCTTCCTAAAATCAGGTTGTTCCAAACAGCAACACTTCACGCTTGCACAAAGAGTAAGGAGGAGTTATGCAAAAGCATCACAGTTTCAACTCCATTTCAACGGCCTTCTGCTTGATCTCTGTTTTCGCATTCATCATTCTTGCTCCTCCTGCGAGTGTAAAAGCCGAATTTCCGGATCGCCCGATAACCATGTACATATCAATGGCGCCGGGAGGCTCCGTCGATATCTGCTCAAGGTCCATTTCGGCTGCAGCAGAAAAGATCCTGGGCAAACCGATCGTCATCGAGAACAGAGCCGGGGGTGGTGGGACTGTGGCATTCGCTCTTGTGGCAAACGCGAAACCCGATGGGTATACGTTGTGCGGCGGTGTGAGTACCGGCATGGTCAGGGCTCCTCAGATGCAGAAGGTGACCTTCAAGCCCCTCAAGAGCTTTACCCCTCTCATCGCCTACGCCGCGCCGTACAACGGCATCGTAGTGAAGGCCGACGCTCCATGGAAAACATTCAAGGAATTGGTGGAATACGCAAAGAAAAATCCCAACAAGATAAAATACGGCACCGGAGGCATCGGCACAGCCATGCACCATGCGATGGCGTTTGTCGAACACCAGGATGGCATCAAATGGATCCACGTACCCTATAAAGGAAACGCAGACGCACTCACAGCTCTCCTGGGCGGCCACGTGGACGTGGCCTCCGTGGGCCCCGAGTGGGTGCCCTTTGTAAAATCAGGCACCATGAGGATTCTTGCCGTGACTGAAGAGAAGAGGAATCCCAATTTCGCAGACGTTCCCACCCTGAAAGACCTGGGCTACGATTTCGCAAATGAAACGGTTTTTTGTATCGCAGGGCCCGCGGGCTTGCCTGCTGACGTCACCAAGAAACTTGAGAATGCTTTCTCTAAAGCGGCGGAAAGTAAAGAGGTCAAAACAGCTGTGGAGAAGCTCGATCTGGTGCCGATTATGATTGTGGGAAAGGATTATGACGACTATTTGAAACGTGTCTGGTCAAGGCTCGAAAAGAATCTCAAAGAGACCGGGCTGATAAAGGAACCAGCCACAAGCCCTTACTAAGCCAATAGCCTGCGTAAGAGCAAGAGCCTGGTTGAGGTTGAGAAAGGGGCGAAACCTGTTCATCATTCTCAGGACCTGCTCGCCCTGCTGACTTCCCTTCTAACCGGTATTACATTACTTCTGTTGATACTATGAGTGGCAGGCTGTAAGAGCGCCGGACAGGACACGATGCGCATGTCTGCGGCTGGAAGGAGGGCTAACCATGCTTGGTCGTGACATCCAGAAACTGGAGCAGGATTTCCGTAGTTTTCGCAACAGGGTCAGGAAGATGGTCAAGGAAAGCACGGAAGAGGCGAACAGACACGTGCGGATGCAGAAACTTCCCATTGAAGTTCCTTTCCACGAAGGAGAAGCTGGGGCCTACCAACTGGTTTTAAGTATTCTCGATGAGTCGTCGGCAAAGAACTCGCCCATCTCTTTAAACGCCATTGAGGAAATTTACATAGGCTTTTTGCTAGACTACAAACGAATCAGGGGCAGTGCCGAGGCACTTGGGACGGTTCTGACAGAAATGCAGAATCTGTTCGAACTGCCGTCTGAAAAAGAATTAGAACAGAACGAGCGCCTTGCGAGAAGGGTGACGGAACACTCTGCGAAATCACCCGGCAAGAAGTAAGCCGCGAACGAGAGTTACGGCGCATATTGACAAAGGAGGCCGAGAATGAAGGAAAGAATAGCATTTGGGTTTGTCGCTCTGGCAGTTATCTCATGGGTAGCCTGCACTGATGCGTTGTGCCAGTTCACGCAGGGACCTCCCGGCAACCCTTCGGCAGCCGGCATCATGAGCGGAACACCGGTGTCATCACCGCCTCCACCGCGAGTCCCGGGAACACCCATGTCACCTCCTCAGGGAGGCATGACTGCTTTTACAATGGACATACCCTATGCAACACCCGAGACCAGTCCCATCGTTGCATACCTCGGTCTCACACGAGCCCAACTGGACAAATGTAGGGAGCTGAGAAACAGGTTCTATCGTGAGACCCGCGACCTCAGGTACGATTACTTCCAGAAGCAGCTGGAGATGAGAAAACTTTTCGCCGACCCCAAGGTCGGAGAAGCCAAGCTCTTGGAGAAGGAAAAAGAATTGAGCCCGATCAGACAAAAGATCCTGGATAAAGCTGCGCAGATAATAATCGCCGCAAGGACAATTCTGACTCCCGAGCAGATGGAAAAACTGGATCAGTTGCCTTTATTGGCTCCAGGGATAGGCATCAGTCCCGATCTAGGATTTCTGTCAGGCGACGTGTCCATGGGTAGCGGTGAATAGGCAACGTCTATACGCTGCGTAACCGGATGCGATCAGCATCCCGGCCCCCTGAAATCCATGATAATAATAAAGAGGCTGGCAAGCAGCCTCCTTCTGCACAGCTACTGCATATCAGGCATAGCCCTCTTGACGCGGCTGACCCAGGCATTCCAACCACGCTCAGGATTGCCAAGCGCGGCGGCTGCCGCTTTGGCCTCCTCATAGCTTACAGTCTTCACCTTCCCGAACTGCTGGGCACCAAGAAGAATAACAACATTGTCTCTAAGATCGATGGCTGTGCGAATTGCTTCCGGGATGCTTTTCCCAACCACGTTGCACCCGTGTCCCCGCATGATCATGGCTCTTGCTTTACCGAGTGTTTTTGCCACCCGATCCCCTTCCTCTTTTGTGGTCACCAGCATGCCCGTATTCCCGGGCGAGGTGAAGTCGTATTCGTTATAGAAGGGCACGCCTTCATAGAAGATAGAGCCAGGGTGTGAAACTATGCGAAAGGGTACTTCCGATACCGAAAGAATCACTACGGGAGTGGGATGTGCGTGAATCACGGAATTGACATCCGGCCTCGCCTTCAGGATCCCGGCATGGATGATACGCTCCTGATACGGCCTGAACTGGCTCTTGGTGACAACGTTGCCTTCCAGGTCGACCTCAAGGATATCACTCTTCGTCACAGTTTCAGGTGCTATTGCCCGGGCGATGAAAAATGTTTTGCTGTTCTCCGGGTTGCGAACGCTTATATGCCCGAGGTAATCAAATATATTCTCATTAGCAAGGATCCTGTTCGCCCACACGAGTTGATCAATCGCCTCGGCAGCCGTTTTGGGGTTAGGGTTGAAAGCACCTGAAACCTGGCCGAAAGAGGGCCCTGTCCAGAGCAACACAATTACAAGCACTACCAAGAGTGGCACAACACCCGACTTGAGAGACTTACGCGCCGAGATCCATTCCCTTCCCTTCATCACCGACCTCCCTTTAACAAATTTTCTGAGCAAAAACACTCTCTCCGCTCAATGTTAGAAGTGTGCCAGCCTGGAGAGAATGTTTCAACAGAAATCTGCTGTTCTTTTTCATCTTGCAGTGATAGCTCCATTATGTTTTGCCGAAAGAGGCCGAAGAACAGAACGTGAAGTATTTCTGGATTCTTGCTATCCTCTTCCTCGTAGCAGCCTACCATTCCTGGTCTGATCGCGCGATCAGCCGACCGCCCGGGATACTGGTCGCAGACGATCCCCTGCAGGTCGAATTGGACAAGCAGACTGAGATTCACAGGCAGAACATCTCATTGAAATGTCTCGCCTCGTTTGAGCTCAGGGCCCGGGTCGTACTTAGAAAGCGGTACTACTTTGGTCGCTCGGCAGACCTGGCGCCGGTGGATCTAGTGCTGGCATGGGGCGCCATGTCAGATGAGAACAATCTCAAACATTTCAGCTTCAGTCAGGGCGAGCGCTTCTATTTCTGGAGCACAAAGACCTTTTCTGTTCCTCGGGAGGTGGTGGAATCCCATACTGCAAACATGCACATGATCCCCGGAGACCGTCATGTCGAAAGACTGCTGAAGAGCCTGCGGCCCGGCCACATCATCCACCTGAAAGGCTATCTCGTGGAGGCTCGTGCGCCGGACGGGTGGCACTGGAGGAGTTCCCTTTCCCGCACGGATACCGGAGCAGGAGCATGTGAGCTGGTTCTCGTTCAATCGCTGGACGCAGTATGAAATGGGCCGGAGCAATGCTGCGTTTGCTCCGACCCCGGTACACGCGTTAGGACGAATTGACGTTAGACTTCTGCGTAATCTCCCTGCCAATTATAGCGGATATAGTAATCTCCTTTGAAGAAATATCCCTTTCCGCTGAACTGCTTATCTCCCTCCAGTGCAGTGTCGAAGGCTCCGGTGTATCCGGAAGGCAGGCAATGCCAATTCTCTGCTATCTTCTTGGGGTACCCGGCATCCGTCGTGTCGGTCTGCCAGTCATACCGCACATAGGAATCGCCCTTGAAGAAATAGCATTTGCCAGCGAAGGGGCCTCCGCCGTTGATTATCGCGTCGAACTTGTCTCTGAATCCCGGAGGGAGGTTATGCCAGTTGGCAGCAATCTTTTTGGGATATCCCGGGTCGACTTTGTCAGCGCCCCAATCATACCGGATGTACGAGTCCCCCTTGAAGAAGTAGCATTTGCCTGAAAAGGGGCCCTGACCGTTTACAGCATCGTCGAAACTACCCCGGAATGTATCAGGAAGATTGTGCCAGTTGTCAGCTATTTTCTTTGGATACCCTTCATCCACACTATCCTTTGTCCAATCGTATCTGATGTATTTGTCTCCCTTGAAGAAGTAACATTTTCCCGCAAAAGGACCGGCGCCGTTAAGGCTCGCGTCGAAACCGCCGGTGAATCCCACCGGCAGCTTATGCCAATTGGCGGCTGTCTTGAAGATGGAGCCTGGCACCGCGTCCATCGTGAGCGCTGGCGTATTTTCCGCAAAGTATTCATGCGAGTCGGCATTGTCAATCGCGTCGTTCGGATTGTTTTTGGCAAGCGTTCGTGCGCCCGACTGCCCATAGACATGATCGTCAGTGCTGGCAACCACGTTGAAATGGCTCGTCTCATGGACGATCGTGCCTCCCTGCGAATCTGTACCGGTTAAGGGCGCTGTCCAGAAGAGTTTGCAGAGATATACGACATAGGGTTTTGTGGGATACACGTAAGCGTAAGCGTTGTCGGTAGGAGTGCAATCGAAGGCCATGTTCTGATTCGCCACGGCATCCCATATTCTGTCAAAATGGCCATTCACTGTACTATAGCGGGAACCATCATAAGCACCGAACCATTCCTGGTAACGCCGGGCCGTGTACCGGGCCCAGCTTGGAGTATTCGTCAGCGCCGAGCGAGCTTCCGCAGCATACTTGACAGCCTGTGCGAGGGCATTGGTTATCGTACTCTGCTGGGAAAGTGAGCAGCCGTTAAACGAAGTCGTTTTCTTAAGAGGAACCGCACCCTTCAGCATCTTCATCCACGCTGTCTCGATGCCGTTCACTGTTTTGGGTCGCCTATTCTCCTCGAGCTTGAAGATCGCAGTATTGGACCTGACCGATAAGGCGCCAGGTGCCTTCGGCGCCATGTATCTTTTTGTCAGCAGTTTCGCATCCTCGATACCGGCGTGCAGGAGATGCGTCTTGTACCTCACGCTGTAATGCGCAGACTCGGCAATGTCATAGCCTTCCGTGAATTCAATCCTATACTTCAGAGTCTGACCCGGTTGAATGGTAACATAATCATCCTCAGCCGGCACGCCTCTCTTGTAGACTCTTCCCAGGTAGACGGCTTTCTTGCCATCATACTCCACGTGGAACATGTCGCTCTTAAATCCTTCCAGAGGCGTGTGCCACTTAAGGACCGAAATGGGTTTGTCCGACTCGTTTGTCATCGCAAAAAAGAGCTTTTGCGACTCAGCAGCCTTGTAGGTTCGCTTGTCAAACTCCAGACTCACGGCCAGGTTGGAACTCGATGCATTCTTTTTCATTCCTGCCTCCTTTTATTTCTTATTCACATGGTGTGACGACTATCCTTTCGCGCATGCTCTAAACGGCCACAACGCTGAACACGACAGGATCACCTTGAGCATCGATTGCCTGATGCTCGTCCCATGGTCTCGGAACATCTTGCCGATTCAGAACAACATCGTGAATACGTCCTTTGAACGTTACAGTGCACTCACTGCACAGGGGTAAAGAATACGCAGTGGTCAAGTCGAATTCCGCACGGACGCTCTCAGCGGAACCCAATTGGATATAATCATTTTCCTCCGGGTCTCCACGTTTCATGAGCATGCCTTCATACGGAATCTCCACGCCATCGCAGCTGACTTCAAATATTCTGCCTTTTATACCTTCCAGGGGAGTGTACCACTTCAGAACCCACACGTCTCCGGAAGAAAGGTTCTCCAAAGCAAAACCTATAATCACCGGGGCACTGGTCATGTAACTCGCCTCAGCGTGCAAACTATATCTCAATGTTATGTCCACACGTCACCTGCAACGGCGAACCAAACGGATTCCTGTGGAAACATTCCTCTTCATTATAGCAGCAACCATCAGCCCGACACCACGATATTTGTCACAACCAACGTTGCAAGAAAAGAGTCTTCGCTTTAGATTATAAAATCAAAGCAGAGAAGAACAAAGAAGAGTTTTGAGCAAAGAGGAGTGGACCATGATAAGACCTGTTGAATTCACGCTCAACAGAAAGAAGGTTCAACTGGAGACCGACGATGAAAGGATGCTTCTATGGGTCCTGCGTTCCGATCTCGCTCTCACCGGAACAAAATTCGGCTGTGGCGAGGCGCTCTGTGGTGCGTGCACGGTAGTCGTTGGTGGCAAGGCAGTGAGATCGTGTCAGACCCCGCTCAAAGATGTCGCCGGCAAGGAAGTACTCACAATAGAAGGACTGGCGAGAAACGGTAAGCTTCACGCTTTACAAAAGGCCTTCATAGAGCATGACGCCTTTCAGTGCGGCTTCTGCACATCCGGTATGATCATGAACGCATACGCGCTCCTCGCCGAGCAGCGGTCCCCTTCGGAGGCAGATATCATCCAGGGCATGGAGGATAATCTCTGCCGCTGTGCCTCTTACGCACGTATCATCACGGCAATTCAGACCGCTGCGAAAGAGCTGAAAGGAGGCCGGCGATGAAGAATGAGAGAACAACCAGAGAGAAGAACGCAGTGACTGGTCATGGTTTCTCTCCGGGCCGACGCCATTTTCTGAAGACGCTCGGCGGCGGGATCTTCATCTTTTTTTCGTATAGCATGCTCCCCGCAGCACAGGAACGGCCAGCGCCAGGCGGCCAGCCGACTCCTGTCGATTTCAATGCATTCGTCAGAATCGCACCTGACGGAAAGGTGAGCTGTCTTACGGGCAAGATAGAGATGGGTCAGGGTATCATAACTTCCCTTGCTCAGATGCTTGCGGAGGAACTGGACGTGCCCGTGAATTCTGTTGAGATGATCATGGGGGATACGGATCTCTGCCCTTACGACAGGGGCACGTGGGGTTCGCTCACCACGCGCTTCTTCGGTCCGCCCCTGCGAGAAGCCGCCGCCGAAGCACGCGCGGTTCTTATTGAGCTTGCCTCAGAGCGCCTCCACGTCGGCAAGGAAAGGCTCATCGTGAGCAACGGTGTCGTGCAGGACCGTAACAACGGCAAGAAGCAGGTTACCTATGGGCAGCTCGCGAGAGGGAAGATCATCGAGCGCCATGTGACACCAAGGCCCGCTCCAAAGCAGGTTTCACAATATACCGTTGTGGGGAAATCATATAATCGAAGGGATGGAACGCTAAAGGTAACCGGAAAGGCTCAGTATACAGGGGATGTGCGTCTACCCGGCCTGCTCTACGCAAGTATTTTGAGGCCGCCGGCACACGGCGCCAGACTGAAAAGCGTCGACACCTCCGCCGTCGATGCTGATAAAGACGTGACCCTGGTGCGCGACGGCGAGATGATAGCAGTGCTCCACCCGTTTCCCGATCATGCACAGAAGGCCCTCGCCTGCATCAAACCAGAATGGGAGATACCGCAGAGCGACCTCGATCCAAAAACGATCTACGCACATCTTTTGCGTGTTGCCCCGAATGGAGAGCCTGTGACTCAGGGCGGAGATCTGAAGCAGGGAGAACAGATGGCGGAGGCAACGTTCGAGGCGACGTTCTACGACCACTACATGGCCCATGCTACGATCGAAACGCACACCGCGATTGCAAAACCGGAAGGAGACAGGATGTTTGTGTGGGTATCCACGCAATCGCCCTTCGGCGCAAAGGAGGAAATAGCCCAGGCGCTTTCTGTCTCTGCGCAAAAGGTAAGGGTCATCACACCCTTCGTTGGCGGCGGCTTTGGCGGCAAGAGCGCCAGGGGCCAGGCGGTGGAAGCGGCGCGTCTTGCAAAGCTCACCGGGCGGCCCGTGCAGGTGGCACGCACGCGCAAAGAAGAGTTCTTTTACGACACGTTCAGGCCGGCCGGCATCGCCAAAGTGAGATCCGGAGTCGACAGCGCGAAGCAGGTCACGTTCTGGGGCTATGATGTCTACTTCTCCGGGCCGAGAGGTGCCGCGCAGTTATATGCAGTGCCCAACCACCGGGAAATGGTGCACGGCCACTATACAGGCAATCCAGGAGCCCATCCCTTTGCGACAGGGGCCTGGCGGGCACCGGGCGCTAACTTCAATGTCTTTGCCCGAGAGTCCTCCATGGACATCATGGCAGCGAAGCTCCACATCGACCCCGTCGAATTCCGCATGAAACATATAGGTCAGAAAAGGCTTCAGCGCGTGTTGACCATGGCTGCGGAACGCTTCGGCTGGAAGAAAGAGGCTGCGCCCAGCGGTCGCGGCATCGGCGTGGCCTGCGCGGAAGACGCAGGAGTTTATATAGCTGCCATGGGAGAAGTGGACGTGGACCGCGCAAGAGGACGCGTCCGCGTAAAACGCATCGTCTGTGTCCAGGACATGGGCGTTGTTATCAACCCTGAGGGCGCAACAATCCAGATGGAGGGTGGCCTCACCATGGGGCTGGGCCAGGCCTTGACCGAGGAAGTTCGCTTCAAAGGAGGCCAGATTCTCGATACAAACTTTGATACGTATGAGATACCACGCTTTTCCTGGCTCCCGAAAATCGAAACAGTCCTGGTCGAGAATAAAGATGTGCCGCCCCAGGGTGGTGGAGAGCCGCCGATCGTCACAGTCGCTGCTCTCATCGGCAACGCGATTTTTGACGCGACTGGTGCACGGCTCTATGACCTCCCCATGGCCCCAGAGCGTGTAAGGGAAGCGTTGGCCAAATCCGGGAAGAGCAAGATATAGCCGCAAACAGATTCGAAGTTTCTCCTGCTATTGTCTATAAAGGCTCTATATCTCGCTTATCCTCGCCTGAGAACTGCGTCACCAATGAGGCCAGGTGAGATCGGTTTATGGCTCCTGCTTTTCTCATGATGCTGCGGAGATGTGTCTTTATGGTGTGAATACTGAGGTGTAGCTTCTCGGCTATCTCCCTGTTGGTGTCGCCCCTGCAGATGTGCTCGACGATTCTTTTCTCCTGCGGTGTAAATCCCAGGAGTTCGCCTTTACTCGATACGAGGCCCGCACTAAGCAGAAATGACTTCACAGAAGGACTGTCGATCCAGAACTGCCCGCCCGTGATCGCCTCCAGTGCTTTTCTGAATTTAGCGCTATCCATAGTGCAAGAGATGATTCCGTGAACTTTTTGATAGAGGATCGGTACGGCAACGTTTTTTTGATGGGCATCGGTCTCCATCAGAATCACTTTCGATTTCGAAGGGAGGTCCAACCTCTTCTTATCAATCGTGCTGCTGTCTACGATGATTACATCAACATCGCCACCTGCCGGCTGACGTGTACAACTCTGGTATCCAAAACTCTGCACCAGCCCCGCGACCGCGTCGCCAATAATCGCACTACCCATATCAACGAAAATTCTTCCTTTAGGGATAACGTTGACCCCAGCTGAGTTTCCGCCAAAATCTCTTTCTGGCATGCCACGAGGCGATTTCATGACGACATAATCTCACGGGGCATATTTCCGGGCTTTTTCCGCGAGGGAGTTGGGGTGATGTTGAAAATTAGACGCGTGTGAGAAAGGCCTCGCATCTCTCCATACCTACCGTCACTCACATGCCGGAGAGATGCACAGGGAAGCCGTGGAGAAGCCAGAAAGAGAGACCTCTGCATCACCCGGCGACCCTGTGATCGTATCCGTTATCACAAACTTAGGCCAGTGGCTTTACGTCCCATCCTTTAGGATGGTTTGCCTTTATCGAGTTATGAACATTATCGACCCGATTGATCAGAATACAATCGCCCGAATGGTTACTCAATTAATACTAAAAGCTGCTTCTCCCTTCCTTCATACCTTTCTATTTCGTCGTGTGCGCCACCCGCACGTCTGGTTTCATCAGCAGTGAGAAGTGGACTGGCCGCTTCCTGCAGTCCTTGGAATGGAACATCTGTCTCGGGCTCTTTCTTATAAAGATCGTGCCGCAGGCGCATGTGGTCTGGCCGTAGGTGCGCTCCTTCATAGGCTCGGCATTCAGATTGACATACTTGAGACAGTTCTTGCAGTAGCCGGAGTGGTTCCCTGGCTCCAGGTCTTCACCACAGCGGGAGCAAACGAGATCTCCCTGTCTCTTTGGATGATCAGGATAGAACCTGTTGCCACAGACCCAACACTTGAAGACCTTAACGTCGTAATGGCTATCATCAACCATATACCCGGACTTGCATTTATCGCACAGCATCGGATCCTCCCCACTGCCTTCGTTCTGTCACGAGCTACTCTGCATTTTGCTCGTGCCGTTACTCAGTTATCAGACAGATCCGCTACTTAACCAATCGCCCGATCGGCCATTTGTTATCAGCAATAAGGCTTAAACCTTTTGGGGAGTCGGTGAGGCTCTGAGCGTCAGAGCACGATAGACGCCACGTGCGTATTGCCACTACTTAGAGGCTTCGATGGGGAACGCAGGCTCTCGACTGCCAGTCGTGTGCTGCTTTCAGTTGTTCTCAAGGCAATCACGATCATACCGAATACGATGGTCACTCCCATCAACCAGAAAGAACCAGTCACAAACCAGTCGAACCACGACGCCTTCTTCTTCATTCTTCAATCCCCCTGCGTGAGTTGCTCCTCACAGGAGACCCAACGCAATACATGTGCCAGGAGGACAATGCGTGGCTGCAAACCTTTTTGGTCGAACGAGGATGTTGAACGTCAAGCACTGATCTTCAGTTTAAAGTCGTTCCGTTCTTTTTCGACATCTTGAAATACCTTCAGTGCCCGATCGAAATCCTTGCCCATCGATTTTCTTGAATCGTCAGCGCGGCTCCACTCGATTTCAAACGGGCCTTCAACATCAGCCGAAAGGACATCCCAGAGCGCGTCGAGATTGCGGCCGAAATGTTCCGGCAACCCTAGTTGGCTTGAGAGCCGGTCGTAGAGATCTTCGAGCGAATGTATCGTCTCTCCCTTCAGAGAGAACCGCTTCAGCGACAAGCCGGAACCTTCGCGAATGTCTTGTAGTGATCTACGGTCACAAAACGCTTCCCGTCCTGCGAAAAGATAAGACGCTTAACACCCCGGTGTCCGCCCTTGTAATCGAGGTCTGCTTCGCGCCACTTCTTATCAGGCAGCCGCCCCTCCAGATTATTGAACCGATCGCCACCGATACTTGAGCCCCGGAGCGCGCTGACTGACCATAAGTCCTTCCCGGGTGTCCACCCCAATGACCGGGCTTCTCGCTTCGTCACAAATTTGGAAGGAAGCCTCGCGTTATTTGTGCTGTCGAGGAGGCGGAGCACGTCGACCAGCTCCTGTTGGTCGATCCCGGGCGAGAGTCGGGCATTGAGTGCGGCAACCACCTGCTCACAGGGTTGACCCTGCGCCTGCACGACCAGGAGAAGACTTGCCGCCAGGAAAAAAATTCCTGCTGCTATTCGTCCTGATGTCACTGTGATTCCCTTGACCGTTCTGACCCTGATAAGGGCAACCTGCTCATCGGGACTGTCGCAACGACACCGCTGAATCCCTTGCAGGTAGTAACCAAGCATACACCATATTCTATCGTATACTCTACCCTCAATGGGCAAGTCTCCCGGTCCACCTGTGAGGACAGACGCGCCGCACAAGACTCGGTGGGAGCCGGCGTTTCAGAGGGTCGGCTGCGGCGTCGCGTCAGTCCTTCGCATTGAAGCCTTGGTGAAAGGTCATGGTTCCAGCGGCTTTGCTTCCTTCAAACGGCAATGCGAGAAAATACTGTTGCGGAACGCCGTCTATAACGAGATTCGAAGGACTTCGGAATCCGAACCGTTCGTAATAGCCCGGGTCCCCCACGAGCACGCAAGCTTTTGCACCCAACGCTTTCAGACAGGACAAGCCTGCTCGCATCAGCTCCTTTCCAATACCCTGCCTGTGCAATTCCGGCAGGACAGGGATGGGGCCGAGACCGTACCAATCACGGCTGCCATCGGAAATAGTTGCTGGCGAGAAAGCTATGTGACCTACCATTTTATTGTCGATCTCCGCTACAAGCGAAATCGTAAGGGCCTTTGCATCTCGCAATGCCTTAACAATGAACTGCTCTGTATGATTGCTAATTGCGAGAGTTTCAAAAGCTGCTTTAGTAACCCCCGAAATCACTTCAATGTCCGACTCGGCCTCATTGCGTATTATAACGTTCATCCGTCTCGTACCTCCAATCTCGTCTGATTTGCGGCTGACGCCTGCATAACCGGGAGGCAACGGCCTTTGTTGCCGATCAGGTTCTGATTGTTCTATCCCCTCCAGTCCTCCATTATCTTCCCAAATGTCATCCGACCGCTCTTCAACACCCCTGAGTAACCGCCACCGGGATTCCCCCAGGCACCGGCTAGGTAAAGCCCTTTTACGGGAGTCCGGTTGTCGATCCTGTTCATGTAGCTATTGTTCAAGGCCTGTTCAAATCCGTAAATGCTCCCTTCGGTATTGCGTGTGAAATGCCAACAGGTAAGGGGTGTGGCTGATTCTTTCTCCTCTATCATGGAGGATAGCCCGGGGATCAGCTCTTTTTCCGCCCTCTCGATGAGGACAGCAGTCCATCTCTCTTTTTCCCTGTTATAGGCCTGCTTACGCTTTGCCCGGTAATCGGTTTCAAATTTGCGCCACGGTTCGTAGCCGCTCAGGAAAGAGAGATGAAGTGTTGATGTCCCGGGCTTTGAGTAGCCTTCAAAGAGGCTGTCGTAGAAGGTGATTCCAAAACTTCCTCTTTCCACATCGCCCTGGAGAGAATACCGATAGTCGGCTTCCGGCCCCTGGCCTGACACGACCGTGTATCGGTAGCCCCTGAACTTCTCCCTCAACTCCTTGTTCAGACCCAGCCAGACAATGAACATGGAGATGCTCGGCCGGTACTCCTCGAGTTTCTTCAAGTAGGGTAACGGCAGGCTGCCGCGTGGCAGCATTTTCTTTAATGTAACAAGGGCGCTGCCATTACTCACCACTGTGCGGGCCGGAAGTGTTTTCCTGTCGGCCAGCGCAACTCCTACGACGGCCCCATCTTTGACCATGATCTTCTCTGCGAGCGCACCATAGACTACTTTTCCGCCGGAAGATTCGATGGCGCCTGCCAAGGCGTCACTCAGCGCCTGACAACGAGGCTTGACGTAGTAAGAGCCGTTACGGAGACTCTCCCCGAAGGCAACGGCATAATAAAAAGCAGAGAGTCTGGAGGGAGGGAGTCCGTGGGATCCCCATTGGGCAGCCAGCACATTTTGCAGCAAAGGATTCTTCACAAAACCGCTCAGAAGATCCGCAAGGGTCTTATCTTTCACGTTCCACATTCGGGGATACCGGATCGGAAAATCGCCGGCCGAGGTCTTGTCTCTTTTTTCCTTCTCTTGCGCCGTCCGTTGGCTTTCTTCGGCAATGCCGATCATCTCGTGGACGACTCGCTGTATACCGTCTTTCTCTTCCGGAAAGCGCTCCGACAGGCCCGCAATCAGAGCCTGCGGGTCTCGTGAACGCACGCCAATCTCGAAATCGGATCCCTTGATCCTTACGACCTCCGGCAGTTCAACAAGCTGAAGCTTCTCCAGCACGCCAAGCTCTCTCAAGATTTGGGCAGTTGAGTTGTTGTGAATGCACGTAGCCTTCAGGGAGACTTCAAAGGTGAATTTGCCACCGCTACGATCGAAAGAGGTTGCGTATCCTCCTGGTATCGAGTGTTGTTCGACAACCGTTACCGGAAACCCGAACCTTGATAGATAGGCACCGCAGCAGAGGCCCCCAAGCCCTGCACCGATGATGACCGTTGGGTAGTCGGTCTTTGGCTTTACCGCAGAGGCATACGCTGCAATGCTGTTCCAATCGAGCCCAACCGCTGCTGCGGTCACGGCGGAAACCCTCAAGAAAGAACGCCTCGATATCGGATCGTGTCGCATGTCTGTCTCCTGGTCCAGAGCCGCTATCAATGTTTCGCTGCAATCAGGTGGAGTGGCCTCGTCCCTTACTTCGTTGCGGCTCGCGACGGAGCTCGACTGCTGCCTCAGTCGTCTCTGCAATACGATCCAGAAGCCCGGCGGCAATCCTGAGCAACTCCTGCTCGGCAGGTGTCAGCTCCTTGTCTATAACCCGCGCCAGTTGCGCTCGTTGGTCACGAATATCTCTGGCGAGCAACTCGAGTCCAGCTTTCGTGATCTCGAGTGGGTTCTGCCTGTGGTCTTCGCTGCCCAACCTGCGAATGATGAACTTGCCTCTCTCCAGGTCCGCAATCAGGCGGGTCAGCGATTGCGGCCTGATGCGCAAATAGGCTGCCAGTTCCGCTGCAGTGGCTTTCCCTTCGCGCTGGAGACGTCCCAGGACTCCGAGTTTCGTTAGCGTCAACCCGTCTGCCGGCCGAGTGACGCGCAGCACACGAAAGAGCCGAAGGAGACTGCGGTGCAACTGATACGCTGTATCAGTGACAGAGACAGATAGTTCCTTGACCATGTTCATAATAGCAAGTTTAGCTTAGCAATTGTATCAGGTCAAGTAGACTTATTAGCCGTATTTATATCTATATTGCTGGGTATGGCCCTATCATATCCGCTAGTAAGTTACTAAGTATGACTGTCTTATTTAGGCAAAGAGACTCAGAGCACGCCTTCGCCGCACTACCCCGTTTAGCGTCCTCTGCAGCACCATCCTCTGCAACGTGTCTCCTAGTAGCCTTTTGTTGACACATAGCGACAGCAAGGTTATCGTATCCAGGGCCGGTCGGGTGACTCCTGGAGGGGACAGCCCGGACTTCATCGGGGGATGCATCTTTCCGGCGAGAGGGCTGTTCCTGTAAGCAACAAGAGACATAGAAAGGAGCATATGATGATCGTCGATTTCGAACATCATTACCTTCCCGAAGAACTGTTTCTCAGGAAGGGAGGAAAAAAGGGGGAAAAAGTAATTGCCTACAAAGACGGAAAAGCCTCGTCGACGCTGCAGCCGGCGCTCTGCGATGCGGAGGAGCACCTCAGGGTTATGGATTCGGCCGGGATAGATGTGGCGGTGCTGTTGAAAAGTGCCGCACCCTTGGACCCCCGCGCCGTCCTGGAAGAAACAAAGTTATGGAACGACGGGACGGCCGAGATGATGAAGCAGTATCCGAAGAGATTTGTTGCCTTTGCCCCCATTCCGCCTCTCCGCGGAGAAGAAGTTCTGTACGAGATGGAGAGGGCCATCAGTTCCCTGGGATTCAAAGGCGTTCTCATCGATGCTCAGGTCAACGGCCTTACCCTGGATTCAAAAGAATTGTGGCCCTTTTACGAAAGGGTAAGCGCCCTCAAGACACCTATCTTCGTTCACCCGAGTGGGGTGCCCAAGGGTTTTGATATCCTGGATGCCTCCTTTGACCTTTACAGAAGCCTCGGAAGGGAACTGGACCTGATTGCGGCGACGACAAGAATCATTCTGGGAGGTGTCCTTGATGACTTCCCTGACCTGACATTTGTGATAAGTCACAAGGGCGGAGGCATCGTTGCACTGAAGGAGCGCATGGAGCATTGGTTCGGCGCTCCGGGCTCGGGCGGCGCCCTGCACCGCATGTCCTTTCACGAGCATTTCGAGAAGATATATTTCAACCTGGCGGGGCACCACGGCGGCATGAATTCCGTCAAGTGTGCCCTGCTGGACATCAGCCCGACCCGTCTCGTCTTCGGCACCGACTACCCGCACGATTTGGATAATCCGCTCAACATCAAAGCTTATATCGACAACATCAAGGAGCTTGAAATCGGCCGGGAGAATAAGGATTTGATGCTGGGGGGTAATGCCTACAGGCTGCTCGACCTGTAAGGTCGGCATTCCGCAAAACGCATATTTTGCTCCAAGTCCGATACATGCCGCCAACGTCCGTCACGGATTTCCTCTGCCAGACGATAGGCTGCGGCAGAAAGTGACGTGTTAATCCGTCAGCCGATCCCGATAGATGCCCGGCGACGACCCCTCGATAACGATCGCCCCCACCGCCTTGGAATAAAACACCGCTGGACCAACCGCACCTATGATGGCGTACGCAAACCCGCCTGCTCTCATGGCGTGCAGGCAAGACAAAAGCAACGCTTTGCCGATTCCCAAGCCTCTCATATTCTCGGAAACGCCTGACGGACCGAAGAAGTTCTTGCAAGCACTGTCATAACAGGCAAAACCGATGATCCTTCCTCCTTCTGTGGCGATGTAGCAGGAAACAGGGTGATTGCTGAAAGAAACGTCGCACTCACTCTCCCATGCTTCGTTGAATGTATTCCGCACCCATTCAGCAACCCGATGCTTTTCGTATGGCATGGCGGCACGAATCACAATGCCACGACGATTAAGCACGTCGATGAGCGGAGACACATCCGGAAGGTCATACAGTTTGACGAGCATATCTGGCATGCGACATTGACCTCCTACGTTCTCAGTTTCGAATCCGAAGCGAACGTACGGCTCAGCGAGAGTGGCCGCCTTTTGCCCCGATCCGCTGCAGCCGATGGTTATCCTGTTTTGACGTTAGTTCTCCCTCTATGTATCTGTGGATTATACCGGATATGAGGGTTTGATATGGGATACCCATTTCCATTGCTTTCTTCTGGATGCCCTGGTAGTCGTGATCATATAAGCGAATGGTTATTCTTCTGTTCTTAACCAATGTCTTCTTTGCCGTCGCTTTTATAGCCGCAAGCTCCTTCTTTGAAGGCGTGGAAACCTTCATTTTGCCTCTCTCATAGGCCTCAATAATGGCTTTTTCTTCCTTATCGTATTTCATGCCGTCAACCCTCCTGCTCTTTCATGTACGCCTTCGTTGCCTTTCGGCTCGGTATTATCGTCTTGAGGAAAATGTAATCTTCTTCAACCACGTGGGGAACGAGATAAACGTATTCTTCCACAATCACGAAGTAGATCCTCTGCCCGGGATAGTTTTCCTGGTCGGGATGATCTGCGATCTTCCACACATCACCGCGGGGTAGGTGAAACAGTACCTTCTCGAATGAGATATTCCTCTCTGCCTTCAACTGCTCATTTTTCTCCGGATCCCATTCGTATCTCATGGTTCAATTGTACATCTTTTGTCTGTACAGATCGAGGCAGTATCGTAAGGTTGTTTTGCAAGGATAACGTGGGGATCAGCTACGAGGCGATTCTGCCGAGTTAGCCGCATCCGCTCGTTATCCTGCTTTTGTTCTCATTGTCGATTCTTCAAATACTGCTTCAAGTCTCGGTAGTAATTCTCATGAGGTCCAATCATAACAAGTTCTAAGTCGCTACCGGTCTTTCGATAGGCAAGCAAGTATTGTGTTGTTTTAAGTTTGAACTTATGAACAAACACGCCTTTCAGGTCACCTTTCTTTTCTTCCCCGATAGCCGGATTCTCCGCTATCTTCTTTACCTCTCGATCTAAAGCCGCCTTTTCAGGCTTTAGCATCTTTTTCACCGTCTTCTCAAAGGAGGCCGACTGGTAGATTTTCATAACGTCTTACCCAAACTTGTATTCCGTCTTTTCGTCCTGATTCAAATCATCCAGCCCGATCAAGATTTCCTTTATCAGGGAGTATGGTAAATCCGGATTCTCTTCGGCGCACTTGCCCAAGCGCGCCCAATGTTCTATTTGGCCGGCCAGAGATCGGTGGTCAATCCGCCCGAATTTCTTTGCTTCATCTACAAGTTCTTCAGATATTCTTACTGCTGTAGCCATGGCTATTCCTCCTCGACTCTATGTTGCAAGGTGTATACATAGTATCTCATTTCATTGCATAATGCAACGCCAGATTGCTCAGTTGTTTCTGAAGGATAACAGAAAGCTGAGCCCAGAGGCGGAGCGCTTTCCCCCGCCGATTGGCTCCAGCGCCTGGTTAGCCTTCCTCGTCTTTGTTCAAAATAATATCAACCATCGTTTTTCCGGGTTGGCAGAATACCTTTTTTACACGACGACGAAATTCTTCCGGGGTAACATGTTCTTCGTGCGTGCCAATTATAATTCTGACGCTTGGAAATAATTGTTCGAGTGCACCCTTGTATTTTTCTTTAAAAGGACAGAGTGTTTTAATGCAATAGGAAAAATGAATGGTATCGACTCCGAAATCAGTCAATGCCCGGATTCTCTTAATTAGCTTGTCCGGTCCGGTAAGCGTTGGACAGCCAGGACAACTTATGATGCCAACTAAAGTGAGCTTTTCACTCTCAGCATATTCGCCGAAAGTTCCTTTCCGCTTTCGGAAATCTGCCAGACAGCTCACAGATGAGCAGCCGAGGTCTTGGGTTGCATTAGTGCATGTCAAAATTCCGATTCTTGCCATATGTCGTATTCCTCCTCTATGTCATTGTTAGGGCTAACGCCTGAATTAAGCCGCGCCGCGAAGCGGCGTCTGCTTGAATGAGTTGTTAGGCATGATTGGATTTTCCCCACTTTCTGAGTCGCCCGGTAATCCCCTCATCAGCGCGAACACACCCCAACCCAGGTATTCACGCGTGTAAGCCGCGTAGCGCTCGGGTTCCGAGTTCAGTTTGGCTCGAACATCTTTCGCGAACTCGTCGTCGGGATTGGCTTCAAGCCATCGGCGCATGGTGAGCCACTTGGCCGCCTCGTATCTGTCCCAGCTGTCTTGGTCTGCCAAAACCATTTCCACGACGTCGTAGCCGAGGTGGCCGAAAGACGCGAGAAGTTCTGGAAGCAGGAGAAAGTCGGAGATTGAGCCGGCAAGACACCCCCTGGCAACATCTTCCGTCGGCGGTAACTGCCGCCAGTAGGGCTCGCCGATGAGGATGATCCCTCC
>DATKNH010000170.1 GCA_035541455.1 Syntrophorhabdales bacterium | reverse complement strand
CAGCTCCTTGCCATCGGCCAAACCATTGCCGGAACTAAGCACCGCGAGTGAGCAGTTGCGGAATAACCTGTACAGGCCGCCCTGACTGGTGTCGAGCAGCCGGTTTACCTCGACCTTTGACAAAACATTCAGGCGGCCTTCCGGTGAGATTCGTGTATCGATCGTGTCGTATTTCATTTTAGGCGCACTACTATTATCGGGCAGCATTGGTTAGCCCTAAAGTCCTTACAGTACTGGACAAGTTCACGGCACTTAACAAACGATCAGAAAATGTCTGAAAGGAAGAGGACGTGCTACGGTGATGGCGTATACTCCCTGTAAAAAAGTGAGCGGCCTGAATTATGATACGATGTGTCGGGCAGACAACATCAATCACAAAGGAGGCCACTCGTGCAGAGGATACCAGCAAGCAGGAAAATACGCAAGGAATTAGGAGAGCTGTTGCAGGGCGTTCGTAACGGCGGATCGATTGTCAGTGACATCGTGAAGAAGAGCGCAGCCCTGGTGCTGCAGGAGCTTATGGAACAGGAAGTGACCGAGTTTCTCGGAAGAGACCATTATCAGCGCAGTGGTGACAAGAGACAAGGATACCGCAACGGCTATGAGCCGCTGCGCATCAAAACCGCAGAAGGAAAGATTGAGGTCCACCATCCCCAGGTGAGAGATACAGACTCCCCGTTCCACTCGAAGCTTGCCGCCTTCTTCAAGGGGAACTCCGAGATTCTCGAGAAGCTGGCCGTCGAGATGTATGCTCGGGGCTTATCAACAAGAGATATAGAGGATGCCCTCACCGAAGCCACGGGCGATGCCCTGTTGAGCAGAACGGCCGTCAGCAACGTCACCGAGATCCTCTACCAGGAATTCGAAGAATTTCAGAATCGGGATCTCTCCCCGTATGACGTGGAGTATCTCTTTCTCGATGCGCTCTACGAAAGTTTGCGAGCCCGCTACCACGTGAAGGAAGCCGTCCTCTGCGCGTGGGCGATTACGAGGACTGGCGAGAAGGTGTTGCTCCATCTCGCCTCCGGGAACAAAGAGAGCTACGACAACTGGCTCGACTTCTTGCGGGATATGGTGACAAGGGGTCTTCGCATTCCCACGGCGGTGACCACGGACGGAGCGCCAGGACTGATCAAAGCGGTGGAGGTCGTCTTTCCAGCGAGCCTCCGTATCCGCTGCTGGTTCCACCGGATGCAGAACCTCCAGGCGAAAGTGCCCGACGAAGCCTGGCCGGAGATCAAAGCCGAGCTCATCGCGATCCGGGACGCTTCAGGCTATGAGCAGGGAAAGCAGCTGGCGCAGGAGTTCATCCGGAAACGTCGGTATGAGTTCTCTTCCCTGATCAAAGCCTTTGAAGATGATCTCGATGCTTCTCTTGCCCATCTCAAATTACCCTTCACCCATCGCAAGACCGCAAGGACTACCAACCTGATCGAGCGAGGTTTTGAAGAAGAAAGACGCAGGACAAAAATCATTCCTTCACTCTTGACCGAAAAGTCCGCGCTCAAGCTTGTCTTCTCCGTCCTCATTCGATCATCGGCAAAATGGCGAGGGGTGAAATTCACGGGCAGAGAGATCGCTGTCTTGGACCGCTTACGGAGAGAACTGGGAATCAAAGAAGAGCTTGACAACAGAGAGATGCTCAGAGAGGTGGGTTAGGTGTCTGGCCGACTTGCTTTTACAGGGAAGAAAAGACTTGACCCGCCTATTCCACTGTCTTATCTCTTTTTCTTATACTTTTTTAAATACGTTTACAAGTTTAAAAGACGCGATGAAGAGGGTGTCAGCGAGTGGTAAGAGGAATCGATATTAGGCCCGCAGTCGTCGGTGAATGCCGGTTGTACTATGGCATGTCGGGTCCAAGTACCAAAAATGCAATTTTAAGAAGAATGTGAAGCCTTCGTAGAAACCGACATAATGTGAAAACCTCAGAGCATATTGTTCCAGTGGGTCTTTTCACCAGGAAGTCCTTTGCACAGAATTGCGCAGAATTTTGCTTGACAAATTTATGATCACGGGCAAAGATGTGATCAATAAATGGGTCGTTAATCCTATTAAATGGGACGAGACCGATGCCTGCTCGCAAGAGCCGAAGCTGAAGGACGGTTTTTTCAAAACCGGTGATCTGGCGAGGGTCGACGATTCTGGAATAATCACTCTGACGGGAAGGATAAAAGAGACGATCCTTAGAGGCGGCGAGACCATCAGCGCTGTTGGTATTGAGCAGTTGATCAGTTCGCATCCGTCTGTGGCAGACGTCGCGGTGATCGGCATGCCCGATCCTGATCTTGGTGAGCGTGTGTGCGCGTATGTGGTCGTCAAATGGCATACGCAGCTTTCTTTTGACGATATAATCGCTTTCCTGAAGCAGGCAGGCGCGTCGGTGATGCAGCTCCCTGAGAGGATCGAGTTCGTTTCCGCTATTCCCCTTACGAAAATTGGTAAAGCGGATAAGAATATGCTCAAAAAGGATATCATCAAGAAACTTCCGGGGAGGAGCTTGTGATAAAGTAGTCTGATTCTTTTATGATAAAAGGCGTACACTCAGTTACCGTTTGCAATGGAGCACGAAGACAGAAAAGGGAAATTCAACTTTACAAGAAGGAAGGCTTGGAAGCTTGCTACGACTCTACACCTTGTAAAGGTCGGCGGGAATTTTAAGCTGGATATTGCGTAGACGCTTAGCTTCTGATGTGGCGCCTTGCACTCATGCCAAACTTCCTATTATACCGAGTTGCATTCAAAAATAGAGCGAGGTGCTCAAGCCGTGGCGAACGGAGGCGTACTTAGAGTGCGTCGGATACAAGCATATCATTTGAGATAACTCCTCGTCACCCGTGGACAAGCTCCCAGTACCGCTCTCTGTCTTTTGCGCCTCTGTTCAGTGCATCGAGCGCATATATTCTTACTCAAAGCGTTCTTCGTCTTTTGGAATCTATCGATTTTGATTTCATTACCGCACGCAATATTGTACCGCGAAGGAAAAACGCACAATCACCATTGCAGAAAGGAAGCCGCGAAGTCGGCCGCATCTCTTTCACTCAACAACGAGAGATAAGGTAATTCAGGCTCACGTTTATAAAACGCGTCTATCTCGATTTGGGGCAACGTCCAAGATTTTGGAAAATAACACGCGGTCTTCGTCCTTCCCATCGTACGCTTCGAAAACCGGGATACCGTCGACGATCTTTTCGCTATCTGTGGCGGAAAAGCCCATGGCACGATGGAATAGGATAGAGTCCTGATTGACCGGAGATGTAACGCATCTAACTGTCCGGCAACCGACGTTCTCGACGACAGCGAAGAATTTCTCATACAGCCTTCGTGCCAATCCGGCTTTTCTGAAGTCTGGGTGCACGCCAACGAAATGAATGTATGCTTCATCCAGGAAAGTCTGTGAGACGAATCCGATGAGAAACCCCACAACTGTACCGTCGTGCTCGACCACAAAACTGGTCGGCCGAAAGTGCACGAAGAAAAGTTTCGGCAGCATGCCGGCCATTCGTCGCCCGCCCCACCACTGATCGATGACTGCGATGACCAATCGATAGTCGTGCGGCTCCGCATGGCGAATAAGTAGTTTCTCCATTGGATCACCTCTCCTTGCTCGCTCCCATGACAGTATAGCGTTTGTTGAAACCGTATTTCTCATAGAAGCCGAGAACCTTTTCGTTGCCTTCGGCTACATAGATAGCTATTTCAGAACAGTTATGCGCACGAAGCCACTCTACGGCACGTGTGATCAACTGATGACCTATTTTTTTTCCACGGTGGCTTGCCTTTACGTAGATGGAGTCGATCTCGCCTTTGCTCTTCTCAGTCGTAGCGATACAATAGCCGACATATTCGCCCGTATCTGAACTGACAAACAGCGACAAGTCCTCCTTATGCAGCAACTGTCTGATCCTGTGCTCGAAGGTCAGTGTGTCAAAATACTCTTTAAAGTTCGACGCGCTTTGGGCGTGATGGGCATTTAATTCTTTCCACAGACCTTCTATCTCCGTCAGTCGGCTTCGGTCGAGCTCGATAATCTCCATCTTCACTAAGCCCTCACCTTTTCAGACTTTCGCCGTTCCTCGGCCCTCAATTCGCGCCGCAACAGCTTTCCTACCTTTGACTTCGGGAGCATGTCCCTGAACTCCACGTACTGAGGTATCTTGTAGGGAGCGAGCCTTTCCCGGCAGAAAGCAGTGAGTTCCTGTGAGCCGACACCCCGCGCATCCTCCTTCAGAACCACGATCGCCTTGATCCTCTCACCCACTTTCGGATCAGGTACACCGACAACGCAGGCTCCGATAACCGCGGGATGGTCCTGCAACACGGCCTCTATCTCAGAGGCGGAGACTCTGTAGCCCTTATGTTTAATGACATCCGCTGTCCTGTCCACATAATGGAGCTCCCCGTCCTCATCCATCCTGACATAGTCGCCTACCCGATACCACGTGTTGCCGTCGATCTCCACGAAAGAGCGGGCAGTCTCCTCCGGATTGTTGTGGTAGGGTCGCAAAAATGGCGAAGAGACGATCAGCTCTCCCACCTCGCCCTTCGGGACCTCTTCCAGCGTGTCACTGTTCACGACCCTGATTTTCCTCGAAGGGAAAGGTTTGCCAAGGCTTGTAGCCGTTATCTCCTTCGACGTCGT
>DATKNH010000169.1 GCA_035541455.1 Syntrophorhabdales bacterium | reverse complement strand
CACGTCCACTCGCAGACCCTTAACCACCTCTTGTGTTTGACCGCTGTCAACTGTAAACCGGTAACTGTCAACCGCCTTTTATTTCCTCTCTATCCCCAGCTTTTCCATCAACTCGTACAGCGTCGGCCGGCTTACGCCGAGCTCGTCGGCGGTCCGCGTCATGTTGTCGTTATTCCGCGCGAGCGCTCTCTTTACCATGTCCCTCTCCAAAGCCTCTCTCGCGTCTTTGAGGGTGGACATCTCACGTCTACTCCCCGACGCTTCCATCTCCATATCAGCCGGGGTAACCTTGGTCCCCTCGGCCATGATCACAGCCCGTTTCAGCCGGTTTTCCAGTTCCCGCACGTTCCCCGGCCAGGTGTATTCCTCTAGTGCAGCCGCGGCCTGATTTGTGAATCCCGAAAGTTTCTTTTTCTTGTTCTCTGCTGCGTATCTCTGCAGGAACACGTTTGCAAGGAGCAAAATGTCTCCTTCGCGCTCCCGCAATGGAGGCAATGGAATGGTGACGACCCCCAGACGAAAATAAAGATCCTCCCTGAACCCCCCGTCCTTCATAGCCTGTTTTAGATCCCGGTTTGTTGCGGCTATAACGCGCGCGTCGATCCTTATCTGCTCCCTGCCGCCCACGCGCTCGATTACCTGCTCCTGAAGAAAACGGAGCAGCTTGACCTGCAGCGGCAGCGAGAGTTCCCCTATCTCGTCGAGAAAAAGTGTGCCGCTGTGGGCAGCTTCCACACGCCCTCTGCGCTGCACGTGCGCTCCAGTGTAAGCCCCTTTCTCATGTCCGAAGAGTTCCGATTCGAGCAGGTTTTCGGGTATCGCCCCGCAGTTGATCACTACGAAAGGGTGATTCTTGCGCCGGCTGAGGCGATGGATCGCGCTCGCCACGAGTTCTTTGCCCGTACCGCTTTCCCCGGAAACCAGCACGGGGACGTCGGTTGTGGCGACCTTCCGGACAGTCGCGAACACCTCCTGCATTTTGGAGCTCGTGCCGAGAATGCCCTGGAAGGATTCTTCGCCCATCCTCGATTGCAATTCCTGGTGTTCCCGCTCGAGCCCCGCCAGATAAAAGGCTCGCTTCAGGAGCACTTTCAATTCTTCAATCTCCACAGGTTTGTAGAGGAAATCGTACGCGCCGTCAGTCACTGCGCGCAACGCATGTTCCTTCTCGCCCCGTCCAGTTGCAATGATGATTTTGACGAGTGGGTCTATTGAAAGGATATCCGCGAGTGTCGCGAATCCCTCTTCAACGCTGGCCGGCCATGGCGGAAGCCCAAGATCGAGAATAGCGACCTGCACTTTTTTGTTCCGGGCTGCTTCAAGAGCACTTTGCCTGTCCTCCGCGAGGAGCACATCATACTCGTTGGCTAAGGCCCATTTCATCTGCGTGCGTAAATCTTCGTCATCATCGACGACGAGCAGCTTAGGCTTAGGAGATTGGTGTAAGTCGTTGGACGTGGGTTCGGGTGGCACGCGACCTCCTTCACTCTTTTTTGGATGATGATGACAAGCCCGTCTTTGCCGGCAGGAGCACGCGGAACGTTGTCCCTTTCCCCTGCTCGCTCTCGACCGCAATTCTGCCGCCATGTGCTTCAACGATCGTTCTGCAGTGAAAAAGACCGATTCCCATGCCCTGCTTCTTGCTGGTTTTGAACGGCTGAAAAAGATGCTTGTTCAAAAATTCTTCCGACATGCCGCAACCATTATCGCTGACGCATAATTCTGCCCAGCCGTCCTGGAGATGGGTCCTGACCGTGATCTGGCCATCTTCTCGTATCGCATCGTGAGCATTCATGAGAAGATTGACAAGCACTTTCTGTATCTGCTCGGCATCGACGCTGAGCGGCGTGAGCGGGCCGAGCTCCAATGCGACACACGATTTTAGGTTGCCTGCAAATCCGGATAACGTCTCCTCCACAAGTCTATTCAGATCAGACTCCTTCTGGTGCAACTCCAGTTTCTGGCTCAGCAGAGAAAGGCTCGTACACATCCCGTTTATTTTGGCGACGCTCTGGGAGATCGCCCGCAGCGCATCGTCACGAAACTCGGCGTTTTCAAAATGCACCGGCAGGTTCCGGGTCACGAGCGAGAGTTTTGAAGCGAGGTTCTTCAAGTCATGCATAAAAAAGGCAGACATGGTCTGGAAAGCCTCTAACTCCTTCATCTGCCGCAGACGCTCGGAAAGTTTAAGACTCAGCAGCGTTGCCGCTGCCTGGTCCGCGATGGTCTTCAGCAGGTCATAATCCTCGGGTGACAGCGTGACCTCCCGTACCTTGTCGCTCACGGTCATCAAACCGACGAAACGGTCCGCCGCCTTCAGCGGAACAGCGTATTTAATATGCGCTTCCACAAAGGCGCCTCCATGCTCTTCTCTCATTTCTTCAACTCTCTTGTCTGTCGAACCAGCCACGTGCACGGGCATAGCTTTATCCTGCATGATTCGCGCCAATGCCGTTCCGCTTTCACCGGCCAGTTTAAGATTGTTTGCCTCTGCTTCTGAAAAAATGGTGGAGCCGGAAAAAGTGAGCCGTTCCGTCTGTTCGTCAAAGAGCCATATCGTGACCGAGAGGACTTCCAGCGTCTGTGAAACCATGCGCGACAGCATCGAGCCCAACTCACGGGTCTGCGTTACGGCTGCCGTTTTCTGCGTGAATTCATTCCACACCTTCTGATAATCGTAAATAGGACGCCTGAAATGCTTGCTGATAAATCTTTTCCTGCGCAGGCGCATATGGTCCGACATGAAAAATAAAGAAAGCCCCACAATTGCAGCCAGGAGAAGAAAGGCGAGGAACGGGACCACTGCCTCGCCCTTCCACACATAAAGGACCCGTGCCATGACACCGACGATGATGAAATAGAGGCCGACAAGCAGGAGAGAGAATGAATTGTAGATAACGGTGCGTGAGACATAGAAGTCAAACCTGAGTACCCGCACCCGGCTCAAGGAAACCAGCACGAGAAGATCGGCGAGGATGAGCACAGCCACTTGCACAACGTCGAGATTCGTGCTGAGCAGCCTGTACAGCAGGACCTGGCTGTCCACATAGACGTAAATACCAAAAAGACTCCCGACCCCGAAGACCATGAACTTCATTTGCCAGCGCGTCATCCCGCTGGAGTGGCGCAGGGTCTTCTCCAGGTTCATAAGGATGAGTACTGAGGCAAGCAGGGAGAGAAGGTATAGAGCGTATCCGGCAAAACCTATTCTGATGAATATCGCGCCGGCTGCGTCGGCGACCGGCTTGCCAGAAAGGAGCGCATCATGAAAAAAAGACAGCGCAATAACCGGGATCGCAAAGGCAGCCAGGATGGTCCATTTCCAGCGGGAAATGAACTCCTTGTAATTGATGCGGCCGAAGCTTAAGGAGAAGATGAGCCAGATCGCAGGCAGGAAAGGGCCTATGCCGAATTGCAGGAGCCGCCGCTGAATGAACTCTGAAGGAGAATGCGCATCAAAAACAAGGCCCATCAATCCTGCTTCAAGTGCGCAGGCGGCCAGACCAACTGCAAGAATCCGATGTACAAAGATGCGCGGGCCGCGATCCAGTACAAAGATCGCTACGCCCGCGGTCATCAACGCAGAAGCGTAACAGAGTACGCTTTGAAATGACATCAGTACGGTACCTTCTTAGATTGCAATCCTCATCTCTTTTTTTGTCCGCGCCTCAACCACCACAAGAGACCCGCAAACAGCAGTGGGTCCGAGCAGCGAAGTGTCGCCGCCCGGATGGTGAACCAAGGGTTGCCGCCTGAGCCTCGCTAGAACCAACTGCTGGTTGTTGTCGTCGGAGTGGGTATGGGAGACGGAATCGGGAAAGGCAACAGCCGGCGGATGTACTGGTCAACCCATTTGTCCACTTCTCCTATCGGTGATTTCGGCACATAGACCATATCGTAGGGCATCAGATTGATGTCATTCGTCATATCTATACCCCGCTGAACATCCACCACGTTGACCACGGTCACCAACGGCTTACCCGCTGGATTCTGCCGGATCACCACTACTTCATTCTTTCGCGCGTCGTAGGTGAAGCCCCCGGCCAAGGCTAGGGCCTGTGTTACAGTCATAGGACCGACGAGCTGGACCAGTCCTGGCCTCGCCACTTCTCCGTCTACAAAAACTTTCTGCGCGGCGAACTGGCGGACAATGACCGTGACTTCCGGTTTTCTCAGCTCAGCCGCGTAACGGGTCTTAAGCGCCTCAGCCAGTTGCGTGGGGGTCATATCCACCACCATGAGGTCACCGACCAGCTGCAGCGTTATCCTTCCGTCCGGCCTGACGGGAAGGTTCTCATTCAGCTCAGGGTTGTAGAGGAATTTGATATCCAGCAGGTCACCATACTGGATCTTATACTCCTGAGCCGGATAGGCGCGGGCCTGCTTGTCAATGGGCTCTCTTGCTGCAGGGTTTTCCACCCAGGTGGGCGTGCAGGTTGCTGCAAACAACAACACGATCAAAAGGACCAGCGCTGCTCTCATCACACCTTCCTCCTCATGACGGCAAGAATTTAGTCATCTGGTATAATTATATATTCTAGCACAGATTTTTGCAGCCTACTGCCCATTACTTATTTTTTTGGGGGGCATACCGGGCTCATGGTTCGATGCTGTCGCGAGTCTCACGCACCGACTATCGTGGCCCCGCCCGTACCCGGGTAGGGTTCTGAATCTTCAGGAGCAGCTTCTAACGTTGTTTGCGGGGGAAGTCCGGGAACTGGATCACGCTGCCGGCATAGATCAGATCAGAATCGGTGATAGACGGATTGTTTCGCCTCACGAACTCAATCAGCGATGGATCGAGCGCTGTTTTCCACCCTAGACCGTAGACCTCCCTGACGAGATCACTCAGGGTCTCGCCATGCTTTACTACCCTTGTCTTGTAAACTCCTCTGCTTGTTCTTGGCTGCAGCACATCCGGAGCACTGGCAAGGCCTTGCTGTTCGCCGGATGCCGGGCTCACGACAGCTGGACTCATCACCTGAGGTTTTGTTGCGGGGAGTGGAGGATTCACGGTGGGTGAGGGCGACGACCCGGGTGCGGATTCATTCGATTTCTTGTCCGGGGTGGCCGGAATCGCAATGGTTGCCTTTTTTCCATCCTTCAGCAAGGTCCCATAAGGAGATAGAAAGAAGGCGACTGCGATTGCAATGATGATCACAAGACTGATCAGGGCCGCCTTGAGCCACTTGCGGGAGACAGGCCTCGGATGATACTCGTAAGCGAAGTCCCTGACCACTTCTTTGGCGATACCTGCCGTGACCGGATTTTTCTGGTAACCATATCCTGTAATGAGTGCGTTGTCGCACAGGATGTTAAGCTTTCGGGGTATGCCACGCGCTTCCTTAACGATGACATCGAGCGCTCCTTTGTCAAAAATCGAACTGTTGTCCAGTCCGGCGACAGAGAGCCTGTGTTGGATATAGGCAAAACTGTCTTCAGCACTCAACGGCAGGATATGTGTTCGGATTGCAATTCTCTGCTTCAGCTGGCGCAGCTCGTGCCTTTCAAGCAAATCGTCGAACTCTGCCTGGCCTACAAGCACGACCTGGATTAATTTTTCGGTTGGCGTTTCGAGATTGGAGAGCATGCGCAGGTTTTCCAGGGTCTCCACAGGCATGTTCTGGGCCTCGTCGATGATAATCACTACCGTCTTGCCCTGCCGGTACACCTCGATGAGTGCGAGATGGAGACCGTTTACCATGTCCGCAAGATTGTTGGTCGCCAACTTTAGATCGAACTCCCGGTAAATGGTTTTGACAAGGTCGACAAAACCAATGTTTGCCTGGAAAATATAGATTACCTTGAGATTCGCAGCCGCTGCCTTCTCGAGGTAGGCCCGGATAATCGTCGTCTTTCCCACACCGATACCGCCGGTAATCGCCACGAATCCTTTTCGCTTTTCAATGCCGTATACCATGGACGCAAGCGCCTGTTTGTGGCCTTCGCTGAGGAAGAGGAATCGCGGGTCCGGAGTGATATGAAATGGTTCTCTCGTCAGGTTATAAAATTTCTCATACATGTGCTGAACCTCTTTCGCCTCTCGCTCTTGCTCCTGTACAGTATATTACACTATCCTTCTGCTTACCTTACGCCACGAGGACGTGATCAAGAAACTCTCTTCCATGTTTGTCACCATCTGCTCCAGCCTCTGCAGGGGCAGGGCAAAGCTCACGGCGTTTGCGTGCACACAGGGACGGGCGGAAACATCGAGCATACCTATGACGGCTCGCGGCCGCGGCATCTTTATTTCAAGGTATGGATACTGCACAATTGTAGCGCAACCGGCCCCAAAAGGAGCGATAACACCGTTCACATCATTACGGTCATAATTTGCCAGCGTAAAAAGACCTGATAAAACATCAGGCGAGGCCAGAAAAAAGGCGACCAGCGGCTCGTCAGCTGTCTGCAACTTGTCCCAGCGCTTGAATACGATATACCGGGAAGGAGCCTTAAAGGAAGGCAGCGTCTTCAGGAGGTCTGTGACCAGTTCAGGAGATTTCTTGTAACGCTCACCTTCGAACTTGCCAGGAATGCCATATGAGAGGAAGTACTCAAACTCGGGCCGCAGCGATTCTGAAAAACCCAGATAGCGTTGGCCTCCACCGCAGCCTATTGTTTCTGCCTCGAATTTCAGCGAAGTGCCATGGCGGACGCGTTGAAGATCCCCGACGATACACCGGTGACCCTTGGGCGGCTTTGCAGCCTCGGCCTGCTTTTCCTCATCCGCGTAGTAGAACACCAGCGGCAGTTCCGCACCCTTGAAGTACCTTTTCCACAGCTTCAGAAAATTGTCCTTGAGGCCCATGTCCATGACGCATCCCCTTTCGTTTCAGAACGCCCTCATATTACGTAATCGCATCATAACCTACACTATGTCTTCCCGCTGTCCTCTTCAATCCCGCGCGCCTATGGCCACTTCGATGCTTGCCTGGGCATTCTTGTAGTCCGTCAGGGCAGACACGTAGGCAACCTCTGCATTAGAGAGGGCTGTCAGCGCATCTGTCACTTCGATCGGACTCCCCACCCCTGCCTGATACCTGCCCAGCGCAAGATCAACATTCTCTTTTGCCTGCCGCACTGCAACATCGGAGGCGACAATACTCTCATTTGCCTGGCGAAGGAGCACATAGCCCTGCTGAACCTGCGATATTATGGAAAGACGAAGCGAGCGTTCGGTGGCTGAAGCCGTATCGTAATTGGCCTTTGCTTCCGCGACCTGGTACTTCGTGAGAAACCCGTTGAAGATCGGGGCGGTCACGTTAAAGCCGTAATTCCACCCGTCCGAAAGGGGGAATTCGGTCCCGGTGTAGTAGTAACTGGCCGTGGCGTTCAGGGCAGGATAATAACCTTTCTGCGCCAGGCTAATCGATTCTTTTGACGAATTTTTTTTCTGGGTCAGCGACTGCAAATCGGCCCTTTGCGCAAAGGCCTTCTGGAGGGCAGCATCAAACGGCAGGTCATAGCTCACAAAAAAAAGGACGTCCTCCAACGTGTACTCGGGCGCCTCGGGCGTTCCCATTGCGTTGTTGAGGTTAACCCGCGCCAGCCTCACCTGGTTTTCCGCTTTAATCAGCGACAGCCGTGCATTGCTCAGGTCAACCTCGGCCTTCGTCACGTCGAACTTCGGCTTCGTGCCCACCTCAAAAAAGCCACGGGCCTGTTGAAGATGCTTCTCAAAGTTATTAACCGATTCCTGCGCCACGTCCCTTGTCCTGATCGCCAGGAGAAGATTATAGTATGTCTGCTTCACGTTGAAAATCACCTGGTCCTGCGTGCTTCTTAGGTCGTAGCGGGACGATTGCGTGTTATAGTCCTGGACTCTCACTGTGCTCGCCGTCTTGCCGAAATCCCATAGAAGCTGGTTGACCCCCACGCTGCCCGTATATTGGTCGAACACGCCTGACGTACTTGAGACCACAGCTGTGCCTGTACCGCCCGTACCCGCGCTTGTAACCGCGGCGCTTGAAGAAGGGCGGGAAATCTTACTGTACGCCCCGGCAGCGCTGAACTGCGGATAGTAGCTAGACTTTGCCTCACCAATCCTGGCTTCACCCGCCCTCACCGCTCCTATGCCCGCAAGAATGCTTGGCTGATTCCTGAGCGCCAGTTCAATAGCACGGGAAAGTGTGAGGAGTTCGTCAGGGGCTACAGCCTGACCCCACGAAACTGAAGGGTACGCACACACTACCAGTACTGCCAGAATCACTGCCTTTGCTCCATACCCCTGACTCAAGCGGGTAAACATGCTCGCTCCTCCGTATCACGTTTGTTAATGGACCTGCACGGGAAAGCCCTTCCACTTTAGGTCCATGCCTATCTATTCTGCCGTATATGCCTTGCCATAATCAAGTGAGCGACAAACCAGGCCGGCACTTCTTTGGAACGCGGATTGCAAGCAGCAAAGCATGCACTGATAGTCACAAATATCTGGATTGTATTGCGCAGAGGTTTGCTTGCGAGTCTGCACCTACCGGATGAGCAGCTTTTACCTCTGAATGTTCAATACGGAGGAGATTAATGATTATACGTGTGTTGTACGACGACGACAGGCATGACTATGTACCGGCTTTTCGACTTGATGATCTGATAGCCGAAGGCAAAATCAAGAAGTTCTATCGATCTGACGGCTGGGTCACCGTCGGCAAAGATCCGATACGGGGCGCGGGCGGTTCAAAGTACAGCGGACCCGAAAGGCGAAAGATATACATGGTCGACTAAGCGCTTCTCGGCCTCTCCTCGAGAGCCCGCGACTAATTTTCTTCGTCTTTAATTCTGAAGGAGGATTTTTCTCTTTTTTGCCATTGGCGAGAGCCCGGCCGGCATTTGACATGCCGTTTCAGCCCGCCCCCGATACTGACGACGCTGGAAGTTGCTTTCAGGGGCTTCCCGCACACATAGCAAATCAGGTCTTTAAATAGAGGAATCTGCAACATCCCGGTCAAATCTTTCTCTTTCTAATACTACGTGGCCAGGCTTGCTGTCAATCAATCGGCATGTCAATATTTCAGACTACGTCAACAGAATGACAAGCACTTTCTTCAATCTTTCTGTCGACGAATCACCTGTCGAGACATAAGGAACTGTCTGCACCGGCCCATTTGTCGTACAGTATCTTTTTCCGTTGCAGTCATATCACTGCTGTGGTAAAAGGCAGGATAGGGATCCGCTGTGGCACAACACACGGAAAAGAAGGACCACATGGACGCGGCGGGCATTATCGTCGCCATCACGCTGACCGTGCTCTGGGGATTCAACTACTCTGTCATCAAGTACTCCAACGCTGGCATAGCTCCCGTTTTTTCAGCAACCATCCGTTCCGTTCTCGCCTCGATGTGTGGAATTGTCTATTGCATCATCAAACGGGAAAAGCTGCTTCACACGGACATTATGCTCTTCCATGGTCTCATAGTCGGTCTGCTGTTCGGTGCTGAATTTGTCTGTATCTATTTCGGCATGCTTTACACGGATGCGGCGCGTGCCATCATATTTGTCTACCTGAGCCCTTTTGTCGTGACGCTCGGCGCGCATTTCTGCCTGAAAGGCGATAGGCTCACATTTCTCAAGTGCACTGGCCTCGTCCTGGCCTTCATAGGTGTGATCATTGTGTTTCAGGGGCGACCCACGACTGCTTCAAAATCCATGCTGCTCGGAGACAGCCTTGAAATAGCCGGCTCAATACTATGGGGCGCGACAACCCTCTACATAAAGAAATACATGGCCGAAAAGGTCCATCCCGTCAACACATTCCTGTACCAGCTTGTTTTTTCTATACCCATACTTTTCGTCATGAGTTGTCTGCTGGAACCCCAGTGGGTGTACAGGATAGACATGCTCATCGTTGCTTCACTCTTTTACCAGGCGTTCATTGTGGCCTTTATGAGCTTCATGGTCTGGTTCTTTCTGATCCATACCTATCCAGTGAGCCTTCTTTCGGTCTTCACTTTTTTTGCTCCGGTTTTCGGCGTGCTGTTCGGCACGTTACTGCTGCACGAGGAGTTTACGCGTTCTCTCATGGTGGGGTTGCCCCTCGTCTGTCTCGGAATAGTATTCGTTAACTGGAGAAGGTTGCCGAAACGAGGAGACGAACTGATACGGAAAACTTAACTAGAAAGACAATTTCGCAATGGATGCCGCAACCGGTCCATCCGCATGTGTCACCATACACCCTACCCTGATCAAGTGCATGTTATTCCCTTCACCGATGGGGTACCGTAACTCCTCTCGGAACAAGAAACCGCTGTAATTTTAAGTATAAGAGAGCGTGGCACGAAACGGCACTTGTTTTGCTCGTACCTTTATTCACGCGCGGAGAAGAAATCCTTCAGAAATAGCTCTCACTTGGAGGAGGTCGGGGCATGAAGGAGGACGGGGCGACTGGAAAGAGATCTGATGCGACGTGGGGGTCGGAGACGTCATTGGTCCATCTGCTCAACGTGAGGTAAGCCCTTCAAGAAGTTGCTTGTAAAAGGCAAACCATTCGAAAGGATGGGACGCAAAGCCGCTGGCCTAAGTTCCGTACGAGGCGGAATACGGCAGCAGGTTGCCAAGCGAATGCAGCACCGCATCTGCTGACTTTCGCAAGGCCTACAAAAAAGTCAGTGATGAGGTGCTGCTATGATAAACAACTGTGTTAAGCCACAACCAAGGTCAGCGTCCTATTTTCGTTTCCTTTTCCTCTTCCTCTTTGTACTCATGGTGCCAGTTCTGCTTTTTCATGAAGAAGCCTTCTGCGCTCAGGCAACCCTGGCTTGGGATCCGGTAAGTGTCTCGAACCTGGCGGGATACAAAGTCTATTACGGAACGGCCAGCAAGCAGTACGCATCCGTTGCGAATGCAGGCACGAGTACAACATACACCGTAACCGGCCTCACGGCAGGCACAACCTACTATTTTGCGGCCTCAGCATACACCACTGCAGGCTCTGAGAGCAGTCTCTCCAATGAAGTAGCCTATACTGTCCCTGCCTCGTGCAGCTATGCGATATCGCCTGGGAGTGCCTCATTTACGAGTGCCGGTGGCGCGGGCAGTGTCACCGTCAGCACTTCAGCAGGGTGCAGCTGGACTGCTTCCAACAACTCCTACTCGTGGGTCGCCATCACCTCGGGCAGCGGCACCGGTACCGGCACAGTCAAGTACTCAGTCTCCGCCAACACGTCAGACGCTCGAAATGCCACTCTCACCATTGCGGGCGTTGCGTTCAGCGTAACGGAGCAGGCCGGTAGTGTTTCTCCTTCTACCTATACCGTGACCGCCAGCGCAGGTTCCGGCGGGTCGATATCTCCCTCGGGGAGCGTCAGCGTCAACGCAGGGGCAAGTCAGACCTTTACCATTACCCCGTCGAGCGGCTACAAGGTGGCCTCCGTCACCGTGGACGGGATGTCGGTCGGCGCAGTCACGTCCTACACCTTCAGTAACGTGACGGCTAATCATACGATCAGTGCAACCTTCCAGGGAGGGCTGACGACCTATACCCTCACCGTTACCAAGGCGGGCACTGGCAGCGGCACGGTGACAACAAGTCCGACAGGGACAAACTTCAGTGCGGGTACGTCCGTTACCCTGACCGCAAATTCCTCCTGGGGTTCCTTCTTCTCCGGGTGGTCGGGCGCATGCTCAGGGACATCGCGCACGTGCACTCTTACCATGAAGTCTAATACGAGTGCTACGGCGACCTTCAGTTCACGGTGGAGACATTAGCATAGGAAGCTTTGGAGACTCAATCAGCGAACCTGCTCTCGCCCAACTGCTGCGGTTACGGAACTGGACATGACTGCAGCAATTGGGCGAGGCGTTTTTCGCAAGGCCCTGGCGTAGGCCAAAACAGCGTTGACATAGTTGTCACAATGGTTGTATGCGTAAATCGCTTTTCTTTTTTTTGCAAGGTCGCCTTCTTCCCAGCCATTGCCCCTGAGGTAGCTGCCAATACTGACCAGTGCGTCTGTAACATTGAAGAGATCGATGCGGCCATCACCATTGCCGTCAACTGCGTAATTGACGTATGCGGAGGGGACAAACTGACAGAGCCCGAAGGCTCCGGCCCACGAGCCTTTAATTGCCAGGGGATCGAACCCCCTTTCCCTGCTCAACATGATGAGGGTGATCCACTCGTTCTCAGCCCAGGCAGACCGGCGATTCTCAAAAACCGCCATCGTGAGGAGGCTATTGAATATCCGATAGCTGCCCGTATATTTTCCGAAGTAGGTTTCCACGCGATATATGGAAACAACCACTTCCTTCGGGACGCCGAAGGAAGCCTCTATTCTTTTCAGGTCCACCAGGTTATCTCTGATGACCCTTTGCCCCTGCTGGATGGAGGAGCGCGTCAGCAAGCCGAATCTACGACTAAAGTAGTCGATGCCTTTTCCTTTTTTCTGCAGGATATCAGGGTAGAGGGTTACCCTCGCATCGTCAAGCAAGGCCCTCGCATCGACCTCCGCAAGCCCCGTTACCACGAGCTTTTGCACGAGAAATTCTTTCCGAGCGCTGAGTTCGGGAGTCTCCTGAGCACCTGCGAAGGTTACAAACAGAAGAAGCGTTATTGTCGCTGGGGAAAGTATCGCGGACAGCGCGCTAGCTACACTACCATGTTTCCTATCGTACGCTCTTCGCGTTCTCACGGTCTTCCTAAGTTTATCGACAATGCTGGAAAAAGCAATAGTTTTTGTAAGGAATCGCGCCGGAGAAATCTTCGCGCAGCCGTGCTACAATGATAGGGAATAGCGGTGCCGGCCGAGGCTCTCACAATGCAAAGATGTCTGACGTTTAATCGGGAAGTGCGGCGGGAACGTGCAGAGATGATTATATTAAAAATTTGAGGATACAAGGGTTTTTATGTCGTTAGGGAAAATCATGGTTGTAGATGACGATCGCAATCTCGTCGCGTTACTGCAGATGCGCCTCGAGGCGGCAGGGTACGAAGTAATCCCTGCATATGACGAACGGGAAGCCGTAGAGCGTATAAGGGAACAAGTGGTCGATCTGTCCATAGTCGATCTTCAACTCATCCACACGGACGGCATACGATTGATGGAGGAGCTTCACCTGATCATTCCCGCTATGCCCGTAATAATCCTGACGGCGCACGGTAGCATAGAAAGTGCCGTGGAGGCAATGAAGAGAGGGGCTTACGGGTACGTCACCAAGCCTTTTGAGCCACAGGACCTTCTTTTTCAGCTCCAGAAAGCACTGGAGAACCGGCAGCTCTCATCTGAGATCGAAAGGCTGCAGGGGCTCCTGGAGGAGAGGTACAGTTTTTCCGGTATCATAACAAGAAGCAGCAAAATGCAGAAGGTAATGGAAGCGATTTCCCGCATTGCCCGGACAGAATCAACGGTGCTGCTTCTGGGAGAAAGCGGCACTGGAAAAGATTTGATTGCCAAGGCGATCCATCTGGCCAGCGCACGGAAGGGAAAGCCCTTCGTTGCCATCAATTGCGCTGCACTTCCTGAGCCTCTGCTGGAGAGCAGCCTGTTCGGTCACGAAAAAGGAGCGTTCACCGGCGCGGTGCGCAGCGCCAAGGGACTCTTTTCACAGGCTAACGAGGGAACTATTTTTCTGGACGAGATTGCGGACATGCCGCTCACTATCCAGGCAAAAGTGTTGCGCGTTCTACAGGAAAAGCATTTCTACCCAGTGGGTAGCGAGAAACTGACCGATGTCGATGTGAGGATCATCGCCGCCACAAATAAGAATATCGAGGAGCAGGTGAAGCAAGGGCTCTTCCGCGAGGACCTCTATTACAGAATACACGTGATCCCCATTTACCTGCCGCCTCTCAGAGAGCGGAAGGAGGACATTCCACCCCTGGCCGAACACTTTCTTGAAAAGTTCGGCCAGCAGGCGAAAAAAGAGATTAAAGGGTTTACCCCTGAAGCCATGCAGAAGCTCATGCTCCATGACTGGCCGGGAAACGTGCGCGAGCTGGAGAATGTGGTGGAGTACGCCGTGGCAATGAGTGATAAGGAATTCATCACGGAAGACCTCATCCTGCGCACCAGCGGCGTAGTTTCCCAGGCACCGATCCAGCCACTCAGGGAAGCGAGAGATGCTTTCGAGAAGAGCTACCTCATGTATCTTCTTCAAATATCGCGGGGAAAGGTGACGGAAGCCGCAAGACTGGCTGGTAAATACAGGGCGGATTTCTACCTGCTTCTGAAAAAACATAGCCTCAACGCGGACGATTTCAAAAAAACTTCTTAGGTTACGATCCACTGGCGGATGTAACGTCGCTGAAATTAGTCTCTCTTAGTCTTTCTTTAAGTACCATAATGTACCACTGAATACCATTGTTCGAACAAAAACACTTTTATAAGTAGTATTATAGAAATCTTTCTATCGTAAAATGTAATCTATAAAATCATTTTTATACATTTAAAAGATGTCGGAAAGTTGCGTACCGGACCGGTAGAAGGGCCGAGGACTTTTAGGCTATACTATCCACGCAATCAGATCATAAAAGGCTGGCAGGACGAGAAGGACGCTTCAGCAGATGCCTCACAAGCCTATCGATATCAACCCCGAATTCAGCAAGGCTCTCAACGTGATGGAATTATCGAAGCGCCACGCATTTATCACCGGGAAGGCAGGCACAGGAAAGTCGACGCTTCTTGAGTACTTCCGGCAGACGACGAGCAAGGAAGTTGCTGTACTGGCACCAACGGGCGTGGCTGCACTCAACGTCCACGGTCAGACTATCCACTCTTTCTTCGGCTTTAAGCCCAGTATAACGCTGGAGAAGGTGAGAAGAGTCGCAGGCCAGGAGGGTCACCTTTACCGGCAATTCGATACCATCATCATTGATGAGGTCTCCATGGTGCGAGCCGATCTCCTCGATTGTGTGGAGAAGTTCCTTCGCCTGAACGGGCCTCGTAAAAAGGAATGGTTCGGAGGCGTGCAGATGATTTTCATCGGCGATCTCTACCAGCTCCCCCCTGTGGTCGCCACGTCTGAACGAGAGATTTTCTCTCACAGGTACGACACGCCTTACTTCTTTTCTGCACAGGTATTCAAGGAACCCACCTTCGACATGGAGTTCATCGAACTGGAGAAGGTCTACCGTCAAACGCAACCGGAGTTTGTTGCACTTCTCAACGCTATTCGAAACAGGTCCTTTACCGATGCAGATATAGAAAAGCTTAACGCGCGCCATCATCCTGGCTTCGTTCCTCCAGATAAAGCTTTCTATGTGACTCTCACGAGTACGAACGATCTTGCCACCGCACGCAACCTGGAAAAACTGGAGTCCCTGAAGGAACCCCCTTTTCAGTACGAGTGCTCACTCACAGGAGCGTTCGACAGATCCTCCCTGCCAGCAGAAGAAACATTAAGACTCCGCGTTGGTGCGCAGGTAATGCTTGTCAATAACGACAAGGCAGGCCGCTGGGTAAACGGGACCATAGGACGGATAACCGGTAGAAGTACTATATGTTCCGCCGCAAACGACGAAGGAGGCCACGGGGACGAGGTAGTGCTGGTAGCGCTACAGGACGGTACTAGTGTTGAAGTCGGTCTCCACACCTGGGAACTCTTCGAATACCAATACGACAGAGCAACGAAACGCATTTCGACGAGAAAAACGGGTGCTTTCACCCAGTATCCTATCCGGCTGGCGTGGGCAGTCACCATTCACAAGAGCCAGGGAAAAACATTTGACCGTGTCATTATAGACATTGGCCGCGGAGCCTTTGCACATGGCCAGGTCTATGTTGCCCTCAGCCGCTGCACCAGCTTCGAGGGTATCACCCTTCTCAAAAGGATAACGCGCAGCCATATTCGCGCCGACTGGCGGGTATCGGCCTTCCTCACGAAATTTCAGTACAAAAAGTCAGACCAGCGGATCAGCCTTGATGAGAAACGCAGCATTATCCGCGATGCGATGAAGCGCAGCACGAATCTGGAGATTACCTACCTCAAGCCTGATGACACGAAATCACAGCGCATCATACGCCCCATCTCTATAGAGGATATGGAGTATCGGGGAAAACTGTTCGAGGGCCTTCGCGCATACTGTTGTCTCCGTAAGGAGGAACGGACGTTCAGGATCGATCGGATACTGGATATAGCCTACGAAGTGGGCAAGTGGTGACGGGGTAGTAGTTACTGTTGGGTGCTCCGCGGGCTAGAAGTACGTGAGCACCAGGCTCTCTAAATTGCGGCGACTTTTTTAGTTGACAGTCTCGGAAACTGGAACTAGTATTGATCCATCCTCACAGCTATGTTCTTCGCTCCGTTATACCCCTCTGTGCTTCGCGTGAGGGTACGAATCTCATGGAAGATTCACCTCAAACCTCCTGCTTCGCACAGTGCGTTTCCTGTGGGAAATCCACTTTCAAGGATCTTCTGGACAAGGACTTCAGGTGCGAATACTGCCGCGAAGTGAAGAGCAGACGCACCCACCCTCGTTTACGCAAGAAAGCAGTGACTGACGATAACAAGCAGAAGACCCAGCCCGGCAGTTGACCGCTCACCGCGACGCAATGCCCGGAATTCCCATTATGCACATCGATTTGACAGTGGTGGATTTCGTGTATAATTTCCTTCCAGGACAGAGTGCGTTTTCGGCTCCGGATACTTTCGAGGAGGATGTGCAATGGCAGGCAAAACGCTGTGGAAAGGCTTCATCCACTTCAAAGGCATTGATGTTTCTGTAAGCCTGCACACTGCGGTCAAAGAAGATCGAATACAGTTTCAACTGCTTCATAAGCGCGACCTCATCAAGCTGAAAGAGCAGATGATCTGCACGTACGAACGCACACTTGTGCCGCCGGAAGACCAGACCAGAGGCTTCCAGTTGGAGACCGGCAAATATATCCTCGTCGACCCGGAAGAACTGGAGCAGTTTGCTCCCGAACAAAGCAGGATGATCGAAGTCCATGAGTTTGTAGAGGCGGAACAGATCGATCCCCTCTTCCTGGTCAGGGGCTACTACCTCGAACCGGAAACCCCTGCAGCAGAATATGTTGCGCTCGCAGGCGCTATGAGTGACCTCAAGATGCAAGGCATCTGCACGTGGACCATGAGAAAACGGTCATACGTCGGGTCACTGCGCGCCGTCGGAAAGACTCTTCGCCTCAATACGCTACGCTACGTTGACGAAGTCATACCGGTAGAGTCTCTTGGCCTGCCTGTTATTGCCCTGTCACAAAAGGAAGTAAAGGTCGGTTGTGACCTGATCAATCAGCTGACAGAACCTTTCGAATTGGAGAAATTCGAAAACGAACATCAGAAAAAGCTACAGGAATTACTCGATAGAAAAGCAAGAGGGGAAAAGGTTGCGATCCTGCGGCCCAAACGCCTGAAGCCAACGCGACCGGATACTCTTCTCAAAACGCTCGAGGCAAGCCTTAAGAGGGTAGCATGAAAAACAAAGGCACGGTTCAGGCGAAGCGCGTGAAAAAGCTACAGGTGGCGGCCGGACAGGGTGAACAGACAGGTGAAAGGCGATCAAGGAGACAGCAGTCAAAACCGGCACCAGACGGCAAGCATGAAGGGTCCGGCCAGAGCATATGGAGCGGGACCATCAGCTTCAGCCTCGTCGCGATTCCGGTACAGCTGGTCAAGGCTGTTGAACCTGGACGCGTCTCTTTTCGGATGCTCCACAGAAAAGATTATTCGCCCCTGGCGAGAAGGATGCTCTGCCCCAGGGAAAAGAAGATTGTGCCTGCCGAAGAGATTGTCCGCGGTTACGCAATCGGACCCGACCAGTACATCGTAGTCACCGATGAGGAACTGGAGTCGGTCACTCCGGAGCGGAGCCGCACCATAGAAATTATCCAGTTCTTCGACGCGAACGATATGGACCCGATCTGTTATGATCACCCCTATTACCTCGTTCCTTCCAAGGGCGGGGAAAAAGCCTACGCTCTGCTGGTGCAAGTGATGCAGCAGACGAGCAAGGCCGGCCTCGCCAGGTTCGTGCTGGGAGAAAGAGAGCATCTGGTGGCGATCAGGAGCACACAGGGCGCTCTCTCAATGATAACCCTTCATTACAGCGACGAGATAGTTTCCGACAAGGAGATTGCCCCTCATGAAACAGAGAAGAAATCCACAGAGGAGAGCCACCTGAAAAAGAGCATCAAAGAGATGGCTGCCGACTTCGATCCGCATAAGTATGCAAACGAGCGCAGGAAGAAGATTTTGAAATTCCTCGAGAGGAAGACGAAGGAAAAGGCGGTTGTCGAGGCACCGGAGGTTGAAGTGGAGGGAGGTGAAGGCCCCGCCGACCTCGTAGCAGTTCTGCAGGAGAGCATGCGGAAGGTGAAAAAGGCACGTTGAACAGGAAAGTTGCGGATGTCGCAGGAAAACGACTCTCTCTGACAAACCTGGAGAAGAATCTCTACCCGTCCTACGGTTTTACCAAGGCCCACGTTCTCGATTATTACCGAAGGGTGTCGCCGTTCATCTTGCCCCACTTGAAAGACCGCCCTTTAACGCTCGTGCGATTCCCCGAAGGTGTGGAGAAGGAGTCCTTCTTTGAGAAGCGCTGTCCTTCACATCGCCCGGAATGGGTTACCACAGCCGAAGTTCCGACGTCTGGCGGAAAGCCAATGACCGCCTGCCTTGTCAACGATCTGAACACGCTCATGTGGGTAGAGAATCTTGCTTCCATCGAATTGCACGTGCCTCTGTCCAGGGCCGCATCTCCTTATATCGCGGACAGCATGGTCTTTGATCTGGATCCCGGAGAGCCCGCTGGTGTTTTTGATTCGGCGCGCGTTGCTTTGTTTATCAGGGATCTGCTCTCGCGCTTCAAGCTTGGATGTTACGTAAAAACCTCCGGGAAAAAGGGGCTTCATGTGTATGTTCCACTGAACCACAAGAAAACGACCTTCCTGCAAACAAAGCTCTTTTCCAAATCAGTAGCAGAAGTACTGCAAAGAAACTATCCGGACATGGTGACCACGAATATTGCCAAACAACAACGCGAGAACAAGGTATTCATCAACTGGTCTCAAAACGATCCCTCAAAAACCATGGTGTGCGTCTACTCGTTGCGGGCCGGTAAAGAACCGATGGTCTCCTTCCCGGTAGGATGGCCGGAGCTTGAAGAGACGGTCACGCTCCGCAACTCCGGAGCACTGCACGTGACCGAGGCAGAAGCCCTGCAAAGGCTCGAGACAGAAGACGATCTTTTTCGAGAAGTGCTTGTCAAGAAGCAGCAGCTTCCCTATAGCGAGAAGGCAGTCCCGCAAAAAGCATGAAGCTGAAAGATTACAAATCCAAGCGTACATTCGAAGAGACACCCGAACCGAAGCCTGAAATTCGCCCTCCGGGTAAGCGTCTCGTCTTTGTCGTTCAGAAACACGCCGCGCGCAATCTTCATTACGATCTCAGGCTGGAAATGGAGGGTGTGCTCAAGAGCTGGGCTGTCCCGAAAGGGCCCTCCCTTGACCCTTCCATCAAAAGGCTGGCCATGATGGTTGAAGACCATCCTCTTGACTACAAAGATTTCGAGGGCATAATCCCTGAGCACAATTATGGAGCGGGAAGCGTGATTGTCTGGGATAAGGGTTTTTATCATCACGTCGCTGCCCTAGATCGGAATGAGAACGAGCGCCTGCTTCTGGATGGCCTGAACAAGGGCGATCTCAAATTCGTACTGGAAGGAGAGAAGCTCCGCGGTGAATTCGCGCTGGTCAAGATCAGAAAGGATCCGAAATCATGGCTTCTCTTGAAAAAGAAGGATCGCTACGCCACCCGGGATGATATTCTCAGCAAGAATCGGTCGGTGGTGACGCACAAGACTCTGGAAGACATCTCCACGGCCACGCCTCGTGAATCGTATCGGCAGAAGAAGATTGCCCAGATTCGCGCCCGCGAAGCTGAGGAAAGCGAAGAACTCAAGGACGCGCCGCTCACTGAGATGCCCAGTCGCATAAAGCCCATGCTCGCCACATTGACCAAAGAGCCTTTCGATGATCCCGATTGGATTTTTGAAGTGAAATGGGACGGGTACCGGACCGTGGCAGAAATCCGTAAAGGCGCTGTTTCTCTCTATTCCAGAAATCTGCTCCTGTTGAACAGGAAGTTTGCTCCTGTTGCCGACTCCCTTCGAAACCTTAATTTCGAGGCTGTCCTGGACGGAGAAATCGTCGTGGTCGACGACGAGGGCCGATCAGATTTTCAGATGCTGCAAGATTATCAGCATTCCAAGAAGGGTCATCTGCTCTATTACGTATTCGATCTTCTCTATTTTGAAGGACATGACTTGACTAGCCTCCCATTGGTGCAACGAAAGCGGATCCTGAAGAAGATTCTTCCCCCCGATCCGAGAATAAGACTGAGTGATCACGTCGCGAAAGATGGTATCCTATTCTTCAACCTCGCCAAGAGGAAAGGACTGGAGGGGATCATTGCCAAACATGCACAAAGCGCATACCGCATGGGCAGAAGGAGTCGGGAATGGCTCAAAATAAAAGCACTGCTCACCCAGGAGGGCGTGATCGCGGGATTCACGCAACCAAAAGGCAGCAGAAGGGATCTCGGGGCACTGGTTCTGGGAATACATCGGCACAACAGGCTGGAATACATCGGCCATGTCGGTAGCGGGTTCAGTGCAAGGACCTTAAGGGAAACCAGACGAAAGCTTGACCCGCTGGTCAGGAAGGAATGTCCCTTCCAGAAGAAGCCGGAGACCAACACACCCGTCACCTGGGTGAAGCCGGAATTGGTCTGTGAGGTTCTATTTCACGGCTGGACCGATGACGGTGTCATGAGACAGCCTGTCTTTTTAAGGCTGCGCGAAGACAAGAGTGCCCGCGAAGTCGTAGTCGAAGCATCTCCAGACAAATGATGAACTTGAACGTTGGTACAAGCGGGTTCAGCTACAGGGAATGGAAGGGCGGATTTTATCCTGAAAAGATTACGCCCGGAGAGATGCTTCGTTTCTACGCCGAGCGTTTCGGCACAGTGGAAATCAACACCACTTTTTATCGCATGCCTACGGAGGAGACGCTGACATCCTGGGCGGAGCAGGTCCCTGAACATTTTATTTTCGCATTCAAAGCTCCCAGGATCATAACGCATCTGAAGCGGTTGAGAAACGTGGAAGAGGAGACCGCCTATCTTTTCAGGACGCTATCGATTCTCAAGACAAAACTGGGACCAGTCCTTTTTCAGTTTCCCGGGACTTTTCACGTAGACCCACCGCTGCTTGCCCGTTTCCTCACCTTGATTCCAGCCGCCATGCACTGCGCATTCGAATTTCGAAGCAAATCCCCACTCGACATTGAGACACTGGACATGCTCAGCGACAAGGATTATAGCCTCTGCGTTGCGGATACAGACGATAATCCGACGAGCGAGATCACCAGCACGGCATCGTGGGGATATCTCCGTCTTCGTCGCTCCGGTTACACGTATGCAGATCTTTCGCTATGGAGAGACCGGGTACGTTCACAAAAATGGAAGAATGTCTTCCTCTTTTTCAAGCACGAAGAAAAGGCTAAAGGTCCCGAGATAGCTCTTCGTTTCCGCCAGCTGATTCAGGGTCTTCAGAATCATGACTGACAGAAACCCGCCTCTATAAGGCTCATCCTATTTTTTTCTTGCATCGGACGCAATACTTTGGATCGGGGTCGTGAATGACATCTTCCGCAACCACCGGTCTCTCCTCTGCCCTCTCTTCATCGGTAGCGCACTCGGTACACACCATTTTATTGGTCTTCAGTTGATAAGCCCTGATCTCCTTTTCGACGAGTAAAGCCATGGTCAGTTCTCCTTTCGTTTGTGAGTCGCTATATAATTTGAGTACGGCCCGGTTAAAGCGCAAGAGCAGTAAGCTCACCCTGAAGAATTTGAGTAGCTATTTCTACCATCGGCCTCCCCCGTGACATGGGCCAATTTCTGCTTATATTTACTGTAAGGAAATTTACCCGACTCCCTTGAGCCTCTGAGCGGAAGATTTCCTGCATCACGCGCCTGCCCCGCAGTGAAGATGTGTGGTGGAGAGGAGGAACTCATGAAACTGCAAGATGCTTTGCTCTGCATTGATTGTGATGAAATATTCACAGTAGAAGGGTCAACATGCAATCCCCGCTGCCCCAGTTGCGGGTCATCGGTCTTTGCCCGATTGGCTGGCTGGGTCCAGTCATGGAATGCCTTTGAGAAATCGGACGAGGCAAACACGATGCCCGGGCATGCCGCCTCAATGCGAAGAAGGGTGATGGAGATCATCCGCGAGACTCCGGCTGCTGCCTGAATCCCGATCATGCGTCAGGTAACGGCAACTCACACCACGACCGACATCTAACGGTCTACCTTCCCCTTCCTGCTTCTCGTTATTCGCGGTGGTCATCTTTCCGCTGAGGCCAGGCAGCTTGTACGCGGTGGTCTTTCGCGACTTCCTGCATCGATCCTGCGCGTCGATCAGCCGTTTGGTCACGCGCTTCTAAGAGCCCAGTATCCGGTGTTGCTTTCGACGAGGCGCTATCCCGCCCTGCTGAGTGTCTCGGTGATCAGTCCCGACATGGAGGGAAATATATGCATGCTGTTCATTATTGAATCGACGCCGGCCCTGTTGGCCACGGCGTTGACTATCTCCTGTACGAGCACTGAAGCTTCAGGCCCGATGATGTGGAAGCCGAGGATGCGCCCGGTGCCCTTCTCTACGATCGCCTTCGCGAAACCGGCTTCTTCCATCCTGGCGTCTCCTTGCGTCACATCGTTATAGTTAGCCTTGCCGACAGAAATCTGGTAGGTCTTTCTCGCCTCGTCTTCTGTGAGACCTACGGATGCGATCTGCGGGTAGCTGAAGACCGCGTGGGGAACTGCGCTGAAGTCCATCTCTATCTTTTCGCTGTGAGTAGCGTTGTGCCAGACAACGTCAACCTCCTTGTCCGCCGCATGAGTAAACATCTGCTTGCCCGTCGCATCACCAATCGACCATATACGCTCTTTCGTGGTCTGAAGGTACTTGTCGATCTTAATAAACCCGGCGGCGTCGGTCTCCACTCCTGTATTTAGTACGTCAAGATGGTCGGCGTTCGGGATCCTTCCAGCGGCGACAAGGAGTCTTTCAGCGGCGATCTCCTTCTCCTGTCCGTTACGTGACTCCCGGACCAGGACGGTAATGCCGTTTGCCGCCTTACGCACCTCTGCCGCCATTGTTCCGGTGTAGATCGTCATGCGCTTCTCCATCTCCTTCTTCAGAAGGTCAGACACCTCCGGTTCTTCAGACGGGACGAGCCTTTCCAATCTTTCGACGATGGTCACTTTCGAGCCCATCGCGGAAAAGAAGTGCGCATATTCGACCCCGATATAGCTTCCGCCAAGAACAACCACACTTGCAGGCAGCGTCCCGAGCGACAGGAGAGTTTCGTTCGTCAGGTAATCAACATCGTGTATGCCCTTAATTGGGGGAACAAGGGGCCGCGCGCCGGACGCTATGAATATCCTGTGCCCACGTATCTGCTCATCTCTTACCTGCAGCGTGTAGTCAGCAACAAAACGTGCTTCGACCTCATAAAAGTCGAGATTCTTTGCACTGGTGGTATCCTTCCTCAAAAAAGAGACTCCCTTTTGAACATACGCTCGTATCCGTTCCATGATGCCTTTGAAATCGATGCTCTCGATAGCAGCGGTGATGCCAAGCTTGCCCGCGTTCTCTATCTCGACGATGCGGTCCGCCGGGTAGATCAGCAGCTTTGACGGAACGCAGCCTACATTCAGGCAGGTTCCACCCAGGTATTCCCTGGCTACGAGCGCGACTCGCAACTTCTCCGACAGCGCTTTCTGGACTATACTCAATCCTGAACCGGAGCCGATCACGATCACATCGTACTCTTTCATGGCTTTGCCCCTTTTCGGGTCTTGCTCACCCCTACCTCCTTACCACAAGCCGGCAATCCTTATATTTTCTATCGTTAAGCACTCGCCTGCACGATGTCAACAACTGGAAAGCACGTAAGCGCTGCTGCGTCGTGCTCACGATCGGACGCGGGTCAAATGCTCCTGCAGGCACAGACCACGATGCCCAAGGCCTTGATTTCCACGAAAAACATACTTATCGGTAACAACAGAGGGAGCGCCGCGAGGCGATGTCCTTGCAAGTGAGCAGTGCGGAAGGAGGAAGCCATGGCAATTATGGAATCAGACCTTTTCAAGGGCGTCAGCCAACGTTTCATCACGCGGATCGCAAACAGCGCAGAGGAACGTACTTACAAGAAGAATTCGGTCATCTTCGAGAAGGGGGAGCAGGCTTCTTATTTCTACGTTCTTGTTGCGGGTGACGTCCACATCGAGATAGGTCAAAATGAAGGAACCCTCGCAGTGAGACGAACCGGAGAGATCTTCGGTTGGTCGGCCCTCGTTGAACCGTACAGCTACACCGCAACCGCGAGATGTGCCGCTGAGACAAAGGTACTCAGGGTATCACGGGACCTGGTAGAGGCGGCCGTAAAAGAGCATCCCGGCGAGGGGCTTGCCGTCCTCAAGAATCTTACGGGGATCATTGCTGGTCGGTTGCGATTCGCTTACCGGCTTCTTTCACCGGAAGCATGAAACGAGAGCGAACGAATAAGCACTGCATCATCCACCCTGTGACAGCGAATCAGCGAGTGCTTCGTGCAGGTCTTGCACCACGTTGACGCCTTCCTCCCGCATCTGCGTGATGGCTTGAACAGAGGTCTCAGGTGAAACACCTCGACAGAGGCTCTCAACAACGGCTGTCTTGAACCCAGCATGTACCAGGTCGATGGCCGTTGCCCTGACACAGTAATCAAGGGCAATTCCGTAGATGACAACCGAGACGATACCCTTCTCCCGGAGCGTTGCCTCCAGTCCGGTTTTCTCGCCGCTGTCATCCTGCACCGCCGAGTAACTATCAAAGAGAGGATTTTGCGCTTTCCTGATGACAGCAGCAAAAAGGCTCTCGTCCACGAGCAGGCGGGCATCGTCGGTTCCCTGGACGCAATGGGACGGCCACAGGACCTGTGTCCTACCATTGATCTCGATCGTGTCAAAGGGTTCTTTGCCGGGATGATTCTTCGCAAAGGAAATATGGTCTGGAGGATGCCAGTCCTGTGTCGCCAGGACAAAAAAACCTTCTGACCTGAGAAGCCGCGTGGCAGCCTCAACAGACCTTACGTACAATT
>DATKNH010000168.1 GCA_035541455.1 Syntrophorhabdales bacterium | reverse complement strand
TACGAAGACATGAATATGAAAGAAATAGCTGAGCTTCTCAAGATAACCGAGTCGAGAGTCTCCCAGATACACTCACAGGCGCTCTTAAACCTCAGATCGCGCTTCAAGCACAGCCCCGGTAATTAATTACAGCTCCTAGCGGCACAATAGATGCCCACGGGCAAGCCCGTGGTACTTGGAGCACGCGTTCGCGCGGACCGGTCATGCATTCCTCACGCTTGAGAGCGTGGTCCTCTGCTGGCTCGACCCCGGGGCATCTATCTAGCGAGCACGCCGAGCGAGAGGGGGAGGCCGGGTACCCGCTTGCAGGTGATGGCTTTGCCGCCGGAGGGGGCGACGCGAGCCCCGGAGGTGGTAAAGAAGCCGTCTGCGTCCGTAAAATAAGCAGGCGGGCTAAAAGCTTCTGTTTGGCTTTAGCAAAAAATCGAAGTGGATCTGAAACCTTCAGTATAACTGGTGTGCAGAATGGTTCTCTTCGTCCTTCTCGCGGTCTTCGACCAGGCGCACCCACTCCACCGAATTCTTGTTGATCGCTATGAATCCCACGTGGATGTCGGCGAGCTTGGCCTCTTCCTTGGCATCCGAGAGAACCAGGAACTGCCGTTCGTCGTTAATGGCATCGCTCACACGATTGAGATGGATCGGAACAAAAAGATCACCCCGATAGACCTTGTCCCGGCCCTTGAGGCGAACCTTGACGAATTTCCCTTCGGGACCGCCCGCCAGATTGGAGTGGCAGTGCTTGCAGATGCGAGCATCTCCTCTGATTGTTTCCGCGCAATAGGGACAATCCTTCATGACTTGCATGTAATGTCTCCTTCCCGCAAAGATACTCTACTCCCGATACTATCCTTTAAGTTATCGGGAGAACGTCACACTGCTTAAGTCCGACGAGCGTGACTGAAGTGCGCGGCTCAATAGGCTACCACCTTTATTTGATTTCTCTTACATCGTTAAGAGTGAATATGCGTTTGTAGTTGTAACCTTTTGACTCTATTACTTCTTTTCCTCCTTCAAGCCGATCAAGAAGCACGACAAGGCCTACGACCTTGAAGCCCTCTTTTTCTGCGATGTCTATGGCTTTGAGGGAGGAGCCGCCGGTTGTGACTACATCCTCCAGTATTACAACGTTCATGCCTTTTTGAAGGTTCTTGCCCCCCTCAATCCAGAGGTTGCTTCCATGCCCCTTCGGTTCCTTGCGGATGAGAAAACCGAGGATAGGGTCTGAGGCTGCGTAGGAGACCATGAGCGTGGCGCAGACCAGCGGATCGCCGCCTATACTCACGCCGCCAACTGCCTGGGCATCCGGTATCTGGCGCACGGCATTGTACATGAGGTGGCCCACAAGGTACATACCCTCCGGATTGAGAGTCGTCTCTTTGCAGTCGATATAGAACGTGCTTTTTTTGCCGCTGGTTAGAGTGAAGTCGCCTTCTTCATAGGAGAGTTTTTTCAACAGTCTGAGCAGTCTTTTCTTTTCTTCCTCCATATGGCACCCCCAGTAAAAGATAGAGTTAAGGTTTAGAGTTTAATGTTTAAAGTAAGACACTTAAAGATATAATAAGAAACTATATGATATTTAAAGATACACACGTTTTCCCCATACCGCGTCGTCTGAGAGGCAAGCAACCTTAAACCTTAAACGTTAAACTTTACTCTTCGTATTTATTGCGGTTTTTATTTCTTGTCCTGTACAAACAACTCCATCTGCTCCAGTTCCATACCCCACGGGAAACGCAACGGGTAATGCCCCGAAAAGCAGGCGTCGCAGAAGTTGTAGCTGAAGGAGTCAGCCCCGTTGCCTATTGCTCGTTTAAGGCCATCGATGCTCAGGTAAGAGAGCGAGTCGGTGGTCATGTACGTGTTGATCTCCGCCACCTCGTGGGAGGAGGCGATCAATTCCCTTCGGCTCGGGGTGTCGATGCCGTAGAAGCAGGGGAAGCGGTAAGGAGGCGAGGTCACCCGGAAGTGTATTTCTTTTGCCCCCTGCTGCCGTAACATCTTGACTATCTTCCGGCCTGTGGTAGCCCTGACGATGGAATCGTCTACCATCACGATCTTCTTGCCTCTCACGGTCTCGTGATCTGCGTTGAGCTTCAGCTTGACGCCGAAGTGGCGTATGGAGTCTTTAGGCTCAATGAAAGTTCTTCCCACGTAATGATTTCTGATCAACCCCATCTCGAAGGGTATGCCGGCTTCCTGGGAATAGCCTATGGCAGCGCTGATGCCGGAATCGGGTATCGGTATCACCATATCGGCATCAATCGGGTTTTCTCTCGCCAGTTCCCTCCCGAAAGCTTTTCTTACGCCGTAGACCGTTCTTCCAAACACATCACTGTCAGGTCTGGCAAAGTAGATGTATTCGAAGATGCAGAAATTCGGCGGCGCCTTTTTGAAAGGTTTAATAGACCGCGCGCCACCCTCTTTGGTGATGTGGAGAATCTCGCCGGGCTCTATTTCCCTGAGGTAGTTGGCTTCCACGAGGTCAAAGGCGCAGGACTCACTCGCCACCACAAAGGAATCTTTCAATTTCCCGAGAACGAGCGGCCGAAATCCGTACGGATCCCTCACGGCGATCATCTCTTTCTCGGTAAGAACCAGCAGCGAATAAGAGCCCTCTGTGCGGCGGAGCGCACTGATAAGGCGTTCCAGGGTTGAGTTCTCGTGCGACAGAGCTACGAGGTGGACGATTACTTCCGTGTCCATGTTGGACTGGAAGATGGAACCGTAATTCTGAAGTTCATCTCTGATGATCTTGGCATTGGTGAGGTTCCCGTTGTGTGCGACCGCGAGTGGTCCCTTCGCGTACTCGACAACAAATGGCTGTGCATTCTTGATGTCGCTCGACCCCGCTGTGGAGTACCTCACGTGGCCTATAGCCGAGTTTCCCCTGAGTTTCTCAAGCGTCGATTCATCGAAAATGTCAGAAACGAGCCCCATTTCCTTGTGTGAATAAATGTTGTAGCCGTCAGAACTGACTATTCCAGCGCTCTCCTGGCCGCGATGCTGAAGGGAATGCAGTCCGAGATATGCGATATTTGAAGCTTCGCTGTGATTGAAAATACCGAAGATGCCACACATGTTATTTTCCCTGCCCTATGTTTTCAAGTTCATTTTCGAAAAAAGTGATGATCTCTGCGTCCATGAGGCAAACAATGATCTCTTTGAGAGTGGTTTTTTCTGACGCGGTGAAAGAGACAATCTCGCTGACGATGATACGGGCGCATTCCGCTTTGGGAAAACCGAAAATACCAGCGCTGATGGCGGGCATAGCAAGGCTTTCGAAACCCCGGTCTGTAGCCAGCTTCAGCGAACTACGTACTGCTGACCTGAGCTTGAAGACCTCGTCACCTTCGCCCCACATGGGACCCACGGCATGAATGACGAAGCGAGCCTTCAGATTGCCGGCGCCTGTTATGGCCGCTTTACCCACAGGAACAAAGCCCACCTTATTGCTCTCTTCCTGAATGACCTTCCCGCCTTTTCTCACGATGGCACCGGCCACTCCTCCGCCGTGCTGGAGCCGTGAATTGGCGGCATTGACAATCGCGTCGACGCGGCACTCAGTGAGGTCTCCTCGCACAACGCGAAGCTGAATCCCGTCTACCGTCACCTGTTTGAGAGTTTCCATATACATGGGGCTTGTGTTGCCCCCTCCACCGCACACGCAAGCGGGTTCCCCGCCGTCGGAGCCGGTCCCTCCCGCTCGCCGTGCTCGCTAGATAGATTTCCACGGGTCTGCAGAAATCTATTGATGGGCTTTGTCTAGTTCCAACTGTGCGTTGACTACATCTGTATTGTAATATAAAATCGCCGCAATGGAAATAGGCACCCCCCCAGCCGGTCGAACGTCTATTGGTCACGTCAAAGGCGTAGGGCCCAAAGTTATCGAGATGTTTCAAAAACGGGGCATACATTGCGTGGAAGATTTGTTCTACTTCTGCCCTGCTCGCTATGAAGACAGAAGACTGGTTAGGGAGATTGGATCCGTCAGGGAAGGTGAGCGGGCAACGCTTCTCGGGAAAGTGGTGGCATCCAAGGAACATTTCTCTAAAGCTTCCCGCAGGCGATTGCGCACGGCTCTGCTTGATGACGGCACCGGCAGCATAACGTTGAAGTGGTTTCATTTTATCCGGCAGTACCTTCGGACATTGTGTAGAAAAGGTTCACTCCTCCTGGTAACAGGTGATGTCAGGCGTTACGGCGAGACGCTGGAAATGGTGCATCCTGACGTTTTTCTCGTGGAAGATGAAAATGATCTCGGCGAGCGGCAGGGAGTGCTGCCCATCTATCCTCAGATTGAAGGACTCAAACAGGGAACGCTGAGACGAATTATCAGGGAGGCTTTTGACGAGTACGGGTCCCGGGTGCATAGCTCCATTCCTTCTGTCATCGAGAAAGAAGCAGCGCTGCCCGGCCTCCGCGAAGCCTTTGCCGCCCTTCATTTTCCAGATGAGACAATCCTTAACGAACGCTCGCAAGAAGAGTTCCGCAAACGCCTTATCACTGAAGAGTTCTTTCTGTTCCAGACAGCCCTTCTCCTCAAAGGCCGGCAGATGAAAAGGGAAAAGGGCATCAGCGTGACGGGCGGAGGCCCTCTGTTTAACCTCTTTAAGGGCAATCTTTCCTTTTTGCTGACCTCGGCACAAGACAGGGTGCTGGAAGAGATTACCCTGGACATGAAAAGGCCTCAGCCCATGAACCGACTGCTCCAGGGGGATGTGGGGTGCGGGAAGACAGTCTGTGCAGTTGCTGCGGCATGCGTTGCGCTGGATGGCGGCTACCAGGTCGCCTTCATGGCACCAACAGAAATCCTTGCTGAACAACAGTATCTTACGATCCGCCGGAGCTTCGAGGCGTTAGGGCTTCGACCGGTCCTCTTAAGGGGCAGCATGAGCCGGCAAGAGCGTGTGCCTCTGCTCAAAGGGATTGAAGAAGGCACGATCCCGATCGTTGTGGGCACGCACGCGTTGCTTCAGAATGAAGTGAGATTCAAGAACCTGGGGTTTGCGATCATAGACGAACAGCATCGCTTCGGAGTGCTGCAACGCAAGACGCTCATGCAAAAAGGGATGAACCCTGACACGCTGGTGATGACTGCCACACCGATTCCGCGAAGCCTAGCAATGGTAGTTTTTGGCGACCTGGACGTCAGTGTAATTGACGGAATGCCGGAAGGCAGACAGAAGATTGTGACCCGGATCTTCAACGAAGCAGGGCGGGGCAAAGCGTATAAGACGGTTGCGCAAGAACTCCGCGCAGGCAGGCAGGCGTTCTTTGTCTATCCTCTGGTTGACGAGTCGGACAAGGCAGAATTGCTTGCAGCGACCAAGATGGCGTCGCAGCTGAAAGAAACTGTGTTCGCTCAGTACCGGATAGGCCTGCTGCACGGCAGGATGAAGGCTGAAGAAAAGGAGGAGATCATGCTCTCCTTCAGGCAAGGCAGCATCGACATACTCGTGTGTACCACGGTAGTCGAGGTGGGGATCGATGTGCCGAATGCAACCGTGATGCTCGTGGAGCATGCAGAGCGGTTCGGGCTTTCTCAACTCCACCAACTGAGGGGTCGTATCGGTAGGGGATCCCATCCCTCAATCTGCATGCTGATTGCCGGATCTCGCCAGACGCCGGCCGCAAAGCGAAGGCTCAAGATAATGGAAGAGACTCAAGATGGATTCCGGATTGCTGAGGAAGACATGAAGATACGCGGGCCGGGGGACATGTTCGGCGTCCGGCAAGCCGGCTTACCGAAATTCAGAATGGGCGATATCCTGCGAAACGGAGACCTCATGGGACGTGCCCGCGCCATGGCAGATAACTGGCTTGCTGATGCACTGCCATCCGAAGTCGATCGTCTCAGGGAAGAGTCAACGCGAAGATGGGGCAAGAATCTGGAGCTGTACGAGGTGCTGTAAGCAGGCGCACGACATCAGACTCACGGCTAACGGAAAAAGGAGCAAGGCTGAACGCCGGGAGAGTGAGCCGAAGGCAGGCAAGCGTCGAGCGCTTACCTGGCGCGCCGTTCCCTGGCCGCAGCCTCTGGCCTTGGACCGTGAATCGTTTGCCTTCTTTCGTCGTTCAGTTCGCCTGGTTAATTGCTGACAGCTGCCACGGGTTGCTGCCCACGTTCCTCGTGAACGTCCAGTACTCTTGGAACTTTACCGGATCTGTCTTGCTTCCCGAGACAACCTGACCGCTGCTTTCGTCGACCACGTAGTCAAGAAGGTTCGCATAAAAGAGGACCGTGATATAGTCCTGGCCCTGTTCCTGCCACGCTTCTGTGATATCTACCGATCGAACGGCGATATTTTCGAGCCGGTTAAACTTCTTTTCAGACTTGAGCTTGTCGACGTCGGCCTGAATACTTCTGTACATTTCGTCGGTGAGCAGGCTCCTGACCGGCGCGACATCTCTTCCTGTCCATGCGCCCTGGATCTTGAAAAAGTAATCCATGCAGCTATCCCGGAACCTCTGCTCATCAAAGTAAGCATCCATCTGTCTGATATAGCGCAGTCCCTGTTCCGGGTCTGTGCTCGCAGGCGGTGCATCGTATGTCGGAGCAGTTCCGTATGAAGGTCCGTAAGACTGTTGATAACCGGGCGCAGCCGTCTCAGCGCTCTGGTAGTGAGCGTCACTCATGGCCGCTTCCCGCCTTCTTTTCATGAAACGGTAGACAAGAAAGAGTGCCACCGCGAGGAGTATGATCTCAAAGAGACCGACCCCGCCGCCACCCATACCCCCGAATCCCCCGAATCCAAGGCTTCGGAAAAGCAGACTGCCGAGAAATCCTCCGGCAAGACCGCCGAGCATGCCCCTGAAAAACCCGCCGCCCGCCGGCTGCTGGTAGGGTTGCTGCGGTGGCGGGGTAGGCCTAGCAGGACTGCCATATGACTGGGACGGCCCCGGTGAGGGCCTGCTGGGGCTACTGTATGACCTTGATCCCCGCGAGCCCATTGAGCTCCCTCCACCGACTCTCGCAATAGATTCCGCCTCAAGCACGTAACAGATCAGGAAGAAAAAGGCGAGCATAATAATAGTTGCTTTCACCCATCCGCTCTTTTTCATATACGCCTCCGTAATGAGCTATGTGTACATGCCATTGTACCACAGTCGGCCGGTTGTCAAAAAGCCCCCGATTTTTCAACTTGCGATTTTGTCGGATCCGTATGCAAGATCTAGCGCAGCCTGCTGATTCGCGGGTGTTTTAGAGGAATGGCGTCTTTGCCTTTTCTGTTTCTCGGCGTACATGGCGCGATCCGCCTGCGCCACGAGTTCTTCCAGCGTTGTGGGCTGTCCGGGGTCAAACTCGGCAGAGCCGGCACTCATGGCCAGGACGTACGGGCGCGCTTTTCTGAGATTAGCCAGTATGCATCTCTGATGGATACGGTTGATCATCGCATTGGACTGTGAGCCGTCGCTCTCCACCGCGAGGATGACGAATTCATCGCCGCCGATCCTTGCGATGATGTCAGACTCCCGAAAGACCTGTCTTAGGATGTCAGCGGCCTCAATCAATGCTGCGTCACCCTCCATGTGTCCGAATTTGTCATTGATGCGTTTCATATTATCCAGATCAGCGTACATCAGGAGCAGTCGGCGCTTGTTGCGGCGTGCCAGTTTGAGCTGATGCTCGCCCATGGTCAGGAGACCCCGTCTGTTGTATAGCCCTGTCAGCTCATCAGTGAGAGAGAGCGCGCGAAGCTGCTCTTCAGCGTTCTTGCGCTGCGCAATTTCCTCCTGGAGTGACGCCTGTATCTCCTTCTCGTGTCCGTTCTGTGTTTTTCGTGATATGATCACGAGATAGGCAACCGGGACTAAAGCAAGGGATACGAGGGTGGCGAAAAAGCAGCCGAGAAGGGAAAGAAGGTCGGCAAGTGGTATATGAACCCTTCCCGGCCCCGTCGACTGAAATACCGCCGCTGCAAACGGGACGGCCATGACCAGAAGAGCGGGTGCGGTCCAGATAACAGGTTTTCTGGTAGAGAGACCCAGCTTTCGAAAAAACAGGAGGGTTGCCAGCTGAAGCACCAGGCTAATGGTAAGCGCACATATAACGTACATGTAAAGCTCCGACTGCAGTGCTTGCAACCCTCGTGCCATGCGAGGTGAGCTTCTTTAGGCGATGACAAGAGCAGTGGATATCTAGTATGCTATACGGACAAATGAAAGCCGACGACGGACTCGACGTTCTTATCTATTCGCTGGACCTTTCCAGAACAGAATACGGTCAGAATCATCCCTTCAAACCGTTGAGAGCGAAGCTTATGGTTGAACTGCTCAACCGGTTCTATCTGCTCTTCGAGGACAACCAGAAGATTGTGGAGCCGGAGCCGATTGATGAAGATCTACTCTGTCTCTTTCATGAAAGGCAGTACGTAGACGTACTGAAGAAAGCTGATGCAGGCGAATTTACGATGGAGATGCTCTGGGCGGAGATCGGGACAGGTGACTGCCCAATCTTCGCCGGTATGTTCGACTTTGTGCTCAGAGTGGCAGGCGCCACATACAAGGGCGCGCAGATGCTCCTCAATGATAGCGCTCGGATGGTGTTTAATCCGGTGGGAGGACTTCATCACGCAGGCAGGGATCATGCGGAGGGCTTTTGCTACGTCAATGATATTGCAATCGCCGCTACCGACATGGTGCGGCAAGGAAAGAGGGTGGCGTATCTCGACATAGACGCCCACCACGGAAATGGGGTACAGGACGCATTTTACGATAGCGACAAAGTATTGACGATATCGCTCCATGAATCGGGAGAGACGCTCTACCCCGGTACCGGTTTTGAAAAAGAAATAGGGACAGATGCGGGCAGGGGCTATAACGTCAACATACCGTTCAAGGCGGGCACGGACGACGAAGTATATCTCTTTGCCTTCGAAGAGGTTGTGCCGCCACTGATCAGGAGATTCAAACCCGACATACTGGTAGCGCAGGTCGGCGGCGACAGTCACAAAGATGATCCTTTGGCAAACCTCAATCTGACCAGCAACGGTTACAAGGGGATTATAGAGAGGATGAAAGAGTTCTCAGCAAAGCTTCTGGTGCTGGGCGGAGGAGGCTACAACGTTTTTAAGACAGCGTCGCTCTGGACCCTTGCGTGGTCAACCTTGTGCGGGCTTGTACCCGTTGACCAGTATGTGGGGCGAGTCGGCGGCATGATGTTCGGACCCGAGGCGGATGCGGGCACCCTGGATGACCCGCCTTTCGTAATACAGGGGCCTCAGAAAGAAGCATGCTTCGAGCAGGCGCGGCGTGTGGTTACGTATCTCAAAGAGACAGTCTTTCCCATCCACGGACTGTAGTATCGATTCATCTTCAAGCTACACTTTCAGATTTTTCTCTTTACCTTCGCGAATACTTCCACGGCCGCTTTCTCTTCCACCGGGCAGACATATTCGCATATACCACAGCCGGTACAGAGATTCTCGACTATGTAAGGCTTCTTGAGAACCAGTTTCTTGCCTGCGTAGTCGTTCTCCTCAACCGTTTCAAACCGTATGGCCTTGTCTGGAATAGGGCAGTGTTCTTCGCAGACCATGCAGTTCAGCTTCTTTGCGTATGGAAGACAATGGTTCTTGTCGAAGACCGCAAGGCCGAGCACGGCTTTCTTTTTCTCATCCAACGGCAGGTTCGGTATAGCCCCTGTCGGACAAACCTGCCCGCAAAGGTTGCAGTTGTATTCGCAGTAGCCGAGGCGTGGAATGACAATAGGAGTGAAGAAGCCGTAGAGACCTGCCTGCAATGAGGCAGGATAGAGTGCATTCCTGGAGCAGACCTTCATACACTCTCCGCAGCGCACGCACTTTCTTAGGAACTGATCATCTCCCGCAACACCGGGCGGCCGCAGAAGCTTGGACTCGTTTGCGGGATGCTTGAAAGCAAACAGCCTCGGGAGAAGGAAACCCGAAAGAGCCCCCGTCAGCAGCACCCTACGAGTGGAAGAAAAGGCCGGGCTCGGTCCCTTGAACATGGCGGGGCGGAACTTTACACGATTGAAGCGACATCTGGCGTGGCACTCGAGACATCTGATGCAGTTACTCTTCTGGAGAACCTCACTGTCAAACGCGGTGGGGCAATGCTCTTTGCAATCGCCGCAGTCTGTGCAGAGTCTGGCCGGAAGCCTTCTGAAGATGCTGAAATGGGCCACCAGGCCGAGCAAGCTCCCCAGGGGGCAGAGATTCTTGCACCAATTGCGCCGCTCATAGCGTTCAAGAAAAAGGATGGCCGCAAAGAGGAGGAGCGACAGGAATGCCAGCGGGTAAAATGTCTCCCGAAAGGGAAGCAGATAGTTCCTGAGAAAGGTATAGCCTCCATCGAGGACGTCCCTGTGGTCACCAAGAAGACTGTAAAGGCCTACCCAGCCCTGACGGAAAAAGTAACCGACTAAAGGATAGAGGAAGAACGTGAGAAATCGTATGAGGAGCGCCATAGGGTCCATCAAGCCTGCAAGGTTCATGCGGAAAAGGGCTGCGAAGAGAAGCAGTGCGAGGAGGTAATATTTGAGATTTCCTCTGAGCAATAGAAGAGGCGCGGTTTTACGAATCCTGCCGCTTACCAGATCGAGCAGCGTCCCCAGAGGGCAGACCCAGCCACAGAAGAAGCGTCCGAGAACTGCCGTGAAGATCAGTGTAAGAAGTCCTGGCAGGAGCAGCCATGTAAATGCGCCACTGGCCAGAAAGAAACTTACCAGGACGAGAGGATCGGCCCGGAAGAAACTATTGACGGCTACGGAGATTTCATCCTGGCCCCGATAATCGGTGATGACAAAGAGCACGAGAAAAAAGGCGAGAAAGAGCAGTTGGGAGATTCGCGCGGTGGTGATCTTCAGAGGCCGTTGCGAGTCTCGGGTTACGGGTTCCGGGTTGGAGACCTTGCGCGTCATAACTCTTTACTGCCCGTCTTTCTCAACTGACCTGGTCCCTGAAACCACATGCAGTCCTGTAACACGCAACTCGTAACGTTAAGCTTTTATCAGCTTCACTTTAGTCAAATCAATCTCTCCCAGTCCCCGCTTGTGGGCGGTAACTGTTATGGAGATTTCTGTGGGTTTGATGCCGAAAAGACCTGTTGCGTAGGCGTCGGCAGCGACCATATCGGTTGAGGCGATCAACTTGTTAAGGACCTTTACGTCGTTCAGGCTTCCTCCTGAGGGACCATGATTGGTGAGGATGCGCGTTGCGTCGACGATGACGAGATGGGTCTTGACCGTACTGTTCACATCGGCCAGGGCCTCTTCAATATCCCTGTGGATGTACCCCCGGTTTCCGCCCATGATGCCCATTACGTTCTTGCAGCCGAGAGTGAGCCTGGTCAGGCTATGGTGCTTGGCGATAGGAACGCTGATAAACACATTCGCTGAAAGAGCGTCTGCATAAAGCTCCCATTCCTTCAGCGCTACGCCGTTGATCTTTGTCTTTTTGTAACGCTCTTCTTCCATCTGTTTTACTTCAACGTTCTCAATGCCCTTCAGGGCGGCCGGTATCCCGCTGTTCTCGTATGACCTTCTCGGCTCATTGCAGGGATTGTCGAAAACCTTGACTCTCTTTGCGCCGGCCTTCAGACACTCTTCGGCAATTGTCTTCATGACCATCGGGTGTGTGGTCGCCGCAAATTCGGGCTTTCTGTCCCAGCCCATATTTGGCTTCACTACCACGATGTCCCCAGCCTTGACGAAGCGTTTGATCCCGCCGAGTGCATCAATCACACTTCTTGTGATCTGCGCATAATCCTTTCCCTCTGAAACGGCAACCACTGAAGGTTCCTTCGCCCAGAGATTTCTGGCAAGCCAGTTGCCCGCCAGAAGAGAAGAGCCGCAAAGCTTTAGGAAGTCTCTCCGTTTCATTCATGCACCTCAGGGGTTACATTATAAACTTCCCTTTACTGCTTTGCAATCGCCAGATCGTTCGGGCAGCGACCTTGACTAACGTGGGGTTTCACCTATATAATAATAGGCTTTATCGGGGGCAATCATGCGACATATTATGTTCGGAAAACTGTCATCGAATGACATTGGCAAGGTAGTTTCTCTCGCAGGATGGGTCTTCAGGCGGCGAGACCACGGTGGGCTCATTTTTGCTGATCTCAGGGATGTGACCGGCGTCGTACAAGTTGTGTTCTCCCCGGAAATCGCGCCAGAAGCCCACGCTGCGGCTCATGAAATCAAGCACGAATACGTGATCAGGGTCGAGGGGAGTGTTTCTCGAAGGCCGGAAGGAACGGAGAACAAGGATCTCGCAACGGGAGAGATAGAGGTCTACGTCAAGACCCTCGAAGTACTCAACACCTGTAAACCGCTTCCCTTTCAACTGGAGGAGGACGAGGAGCCCAACGAGTCGCTGCGTCTCAAGTATCGTTATCTTGACATGCGCAGGCCGCAGGTGCAGAAGGTTTTTGTCGAACGCAGCCACGCCACGCAGGTGCTGCGGAACCACCTTGTGTCCCAGGGTTTCTTTGAAATTGAGACGCCCTTCCTCACGAAAAGTACGCCTGAGGGGGCGAGGGATTTCATTGTGCCTAGCAGGATGAACCTTGGCGAGTTTTACGCACTGCCGCAGTCACCGCAACTTTTCAAGCAGATCCTGATGGTAGCCGGATTCAACAGGTATTTTCAGATAGTGCGCTGTTTCAGGGATGAAGACCTGAGAGCAGACCGACAGCCAGAGTTCACGCAGCTTGACCTCGAAATGAGTTTTGTGGATGTGGACGACGTCATCTCACTCAGCGAGGGCGTCATAAAAGCCGTGTTTGAGGCGCTGAAGGGTGTGCCGCTCGAAACGCCTTTCAGGCGCATGGATTTCGAAGAGGCCATGGAGCGTTACGGAACGGACAAACCGGATTTGCGTTTCGACCTCCCCATGGTTGAACTCACGCACATCTTCCGGGATACCAATTTCGGTGTTTTCAAGAAGGTTGTCGGAGACAAGGGCGCCATCAAAGCCATAGCATTGCACGGTCGGACTCTCTCAAGGAAAGACCTCGACGATGCGGTGGATATGGCCAAGGGCATGGGCGCGGGTGGTCTCATCTGGATGAGAAAAGACTCAGGAAAGCTTCAGTCGCCGATCGTGAAGTTCCTCTCGGAAGAGGAAACAATGAGCGCCGATCAGGCGTGCGGGCTTAATGACGGCGATGTGCTTTTTATCATGGCTGACGCCAGAGATAAGGTGAATGAGTTGATGGGCAGGTTCCGCCTCTATCTGGGGACAAAATATGATCTGATCCGCAAAGACTTGTTCTCCTTTCACTGGGTGGTCAATTTCCCTCTCCTTGAGTATAGCGCCGAAGAGAAACGGTACGTGGCGCGTCACCATCCTTTTACATCTGCGAAGGAGTCCATGGTCGGTTTCTCCGGTGACTTGAGCTCGATCCGGGCCAAGGCATATGACCTCGTGCTGAACGGTGTAGAGATCGGCGGCGGGAGCATCAGAAATTTTCGCAGTGACGAACAGAAGGCTATGTTCCAGCTTCTCAAGATCGACGAGGAAGAGGCGGCTCTTCAGTTCGGCTTCCTTCTGGAAGCGCTGGAGATGGGTGCGCCACCCCACGGAGGCATTGCGTTTGGTCTTGACCGCATCCTCATGATGCTCATGGGGCTGGAGAGCATACGGGATGTTATTCCTTTTCCCAAAACGCAGAAGGGCACGTGCCTTCTGTCAGGCGCGCCGGCGAAGGTTTCACAGAGGCAGCTCAATGAATTGAAGATCAGGACAGTCAAAGAGTAGAAGGGGGAGGCAGTGAAGAAGAGCAAAGGCTTTATCTTTAAGAATATCGTTAAGAACACGAAGTATCCCCTGATCGACGTGGAGCAGCCGGAGCTTTTCCGCAATATATTCCCGTTCACTGAAATGGTGCGGGTCAACTTCGACCACAAGATAGAACTGATCGATCCGCCTGAAGATATCTATATCACGGACACGACCTTCAGGGACGGTCAGCAGGCGAGGCCGCCCTTCACAATACAACAGATCGAAGATCTTTACGATTTTTTGCACCGCCTTGGCGGTCCTCACGGCGTTATCAGGCAATCGGAATTCTTTCTCTACACGGATAAGGACCGGGAAGCAGTGGAGCGCTGCCTTGAGAAAGGCTACAAGTACCCTGAGATTACCGGGTGGGTAAGAGCCAACAAAGAAGACTTGAAGCTGGTGAAGGAGATGGGGCTTCGGGAAACGGGCATACTGACGAGCGCCTCTGATTACCATATTTTTCTTAAGCTAAAGAAGAACAGGTCGGCCGTGTTTAAAGACTACATAAAGGTAGTCGAAAATGCGCTTGAACATGAAATTATCCCGCGCTGCCACTTTGAAGACATAACCAGAGCAGACATATACGGTTTCTGCGTACCCTTCGCGCAGGCACTGATGACCATCTCTGAAGATGCGAAGGTGCCTATCAAGATCAGGCTGTGCGATACGCTGGGCCTCGGCATCACCTACCCCGGAGCGGCGCTTCCCCGGTCTATAGGAAAAATCATCAGGGCAATGATTGACGACGCGGGTGTTCCTTCAGAAAACCTGGAATGGCACGGACACAACGATTTCTACAAAGGATTCACGGGCTCGGTAAGCGCCTGGCTCTATGGCTGCACTTTTGTCAACGGCACGTTGCTCGGCATAGGGGAGCGTACCGGTAATACGCCCATAGAGGGACTCATCATGGAATACATTTCACTTGCGGGCGACGACAACGGGTGCGACACAACAGTCATTACCGAAGTAAAGAACTATTTTGAAAAGGAGATAGGGCATCATATACCGAGAAATCAGCCCTTTGTGGGTTCTGATTTCAACGCGACCTCCGCCGGCGTGCACATTGACGGACTCGCCAAGAACGAAGAGATTTATTCGCCTTTCGATACCAGGAGGATTCTCAACAGGACGCTGACTATCAACATTACGGACAAGTCGGGCCTCTCGGGCATTGCCCACTGGATCAATGCACACTTTGCGCTCACGGGCTCGAGTAAGGTAGAGAAGACCCACCCCGGTGTCGCAAGGATCAACAAATCGATCGTGCAGCGGTATGAGCAGGGAAGGATCACGTGTATGTCGGATGAGGAGATGGAGCATCTGGTGCGCCGTTATCTTCCTGAGATATTCCCGTCCGAATTCGACATCTTGAAGAAAAGAGCCTTTGACATGGCCGCTCACCTCATTGAACGCTTCATCGAGGACGCGGACATCAAGAGTATGAACCCGGAGAGGCAGGAAGCCGCACTGAAAGGACTCGTGGAGGAATTCCCCTATGTGCAGTTCGGCTATGTCGTCAACTCCGAGGGGGTAAAGGTGACGCGGAATATCACGCAAGTCGTTGATAAAGCAAAGTACGCGAAGATAGACCTCCACGAAGACTTCTCTGATAGAGAGTGGTTCATAAGCCCCATGAAGACGGGGAAAGTGAGCGTGACGACTCTTTATACGTCCCGTATTACCGGCGCCCTCTGTGTGACGGTTTCGGGACCGATCCGGGATGCAGGTGGCGAAATTCTTGGAATTCTCGGACTCGACATACGGTTTGAAGATTTAACGCGTGCCGAGGAGTAATCATGGAAACCCCGATTCGTATTTATGTGGAGACCGACGCAGCGATAGCGCAGCATCCTGTAAGGGCAACGAAGGTATACGCATGATGGCGAATCGGGGCAAGACACTTGCGGAAAAGATATTGAGCGACAAGAGCGGACTCGACGCGCGGCAGGGTCAATCAGTGATAGCCCGGGTGGACAGAATACTGCTGCAGGATGGCACCGGCCCCCTTGCCACCAGAGAGTTCCGCACTATAGGGTTCCGGAAGCTTTACAACCCCGAAGGGGTTAATTTTTTTATCGACCATGCATCACCGAGTCCCCGTCTGGAACTCTCTAATGACCATCTCGTGATCCGGAAATTTGCTCAGGAGTTCAGTGCACGAGTCTACGATGTGGGAGAGGGCATTTCGCACCAGGTCATGGCTGAAGCGCACGTAGCGCCGGGCGAAGTGCTGATCGGTACCGACTCTCATACCTGCACCGGTGGTGCGCTCTCTGCCTTTTCAACAGGTATGGGCTCCACGGACGTAGCTGTCGCCATGGGCCTGGGGGAGACATGGTTCAGGGTACCGGAGACGCTGAAGTTTGAACTCTCCGGAGCCTTCCAGAAAGGCGTGTTTGCGAAAGACTTGATACTATCGATCATTGGTATGATCGGCGCCGACGGGGCTACCTACAAGTCTATGGAATTTGCGGGAGATGCGGTGCGGCACATGAGCATGCAGGAGAGGCTCACGATTTCCAATATGGCGGTCGAAGCCGGCGGAAAAGCAGGCCTCTTCCCTTCCGATGAGATCACCCGTCTGTATCTGAAGGAGAACGGCAGGGAGAACGCGTATAGTGCGTTCGAGCCTGATACGGACGCAGTGTACGAGAACGTGTTTCGCATCGATCTCAGTTCTCTCCGACCGACGGTGAGCCTGCCCCATCAGGTAGACAATACGATGGCGGTAGATGATGCTTCTCTAAGGGATAGGCGCGTTGACCAGGTCTTTATCGGGACCTGTACCAACGGCAGAATTGAGGATCTGCGCATTGCGGCAGCAATCCTGCGAGGAAAGAAAAAAGCAAGAGACGTAAGGCTCGTTGTCTGTCCCGCGTCAAAAAGAGTATACGCACAGGCGCTTGCTGAAGGCCTGTTCACGGGACTTCTCGAGGCAGGCGCGGTTATTCTCCCGCCCGGCTGCGGACCGTGCATAGGGGTCCACGGGGGAATTCCCGGGAATGGTGAAGTTACCGTCTCAACAGCCAATAGGAATTTCTTAGGAAGAATGGGCAATCCGGATGCTGAAATTATCCTTGCCTCGCCCGCGACAGCAGCGGCCTGCGCCCTCTCAGGGAAACTCGCTGACCCACGGGAGGTGATGGGATGATATTGAAGGGCAGGGCATGGACCTTTGGCGATAATATTTCGACCGACCAGATTATACCGGGGCGGTTTTTCCACCTCAGATCTAACCTGGATGAGCTTGCCAAACATGTGTTCGCGGATATCGCGCCCGGTTTTCACGGGAAGGCAGCGCATGGCGACATTATTACAGGCGGGCAGAATTTCGGACTCGGCTCAAGCAGGGAGCATGCGGCTATCGTCATCAAACGGGCCGGGATAAGCGCTGTGGTGGCAAAATCTTTTGCTCGGATCTTTTACAGGAATGCCATCAATGTGGGTCTTGCAGTAATTATTTGTGATGTTGGTGATGTTGATCAGGGAGACGAGCTGGAGATCCGCGTACATGAAGGACTCCTCATAGACGTGACAAAAGGTATCGAAAAGCAATTCAGCCCATTGCCTGCGATTATGCAGGAGATCCTGAACCAGGGTGGGCTTGTCAACTACATCAAGGAGCAGGGAGGCTTCCGCTAAGGTGATGGAGAGTATACCCATCCTCTACATCCAGGGAGATGCGGTCGGCGCAGACATCTGGGCAGCCTCGCACGAAGTCTTCGAAGAGGCAGTGCGGAAAGCTTACGGAGGCTCAAAGCGCATCGAGTGGACAGAACTCGTGGCGGGCGAAAAGGCCCTCGCCACGGAAGGGGTCCTCCTGCCGGAGAGCACGCTTACCCGTATTCGGGAACAAAAGGTTGCGTTGAAGGGTCCGCTCACCACGCCGGTCGGCGGCGGTTACCGCAGCATCAATGTCTACCTGAGGCAGCTGTTTGACCTTTACGTGTGCGTGCGGCCGATCAAGCATTTTGACGGGCTACCCAGCCCTCTCAAGCACCCGGAGCGCGTCGATTTGGTCATCCTCCGCGAGAACACGGAGGACCTTTACAGAGGGATCGAGTGGGAGGAGGGGAGCGAAGAGGCAAAAAGCATGCTCGCCTTCCTCAGAGAGCGGGAGAACGTGGCTCTTCCCGATGACTCGGGCCTGGGGATAAAGCCGATAAGCAAGAGCGGCACGAGGCGCTTCACGAAATGGGCCATTGACTACGCAATCAGGAACGGAAGAAGGGCCATCACTGTCGTGCACAAAGGGAACATCATGAAGTATACCGAAGGTGCCTTCAGGAAGTGGGCCTACGAGGTGGCGCACGAGCATACCGACCAGCTTACATTTCATCACGCAGAGGGAAAGATCCGGTTCAACGACAGGATCGCCGATAATATGTTCATGCAAGCTATACTGCGTCCCGAGGAGTATGACATTCTGCTCTGCCCGAACCTGAACGGCGATTATCTGTCTGATGCATGCGCTGCGTTGATCGGCGGACTGGGAGTGGCGCCCGGTGCCAATATAGGGGACGACATTGCGATCTTCGAACCGACCCACGGCAGCGCCCCTAAATATGCGGGCAAGGATATGGTTAACCCCACATCATTCATGCTTTCAGGCTGCATGCTCCTGCGCCACATCAATCTTCCTGAAGCAGCCACTCTTATAGAACGAAGCCTCGGTGAAACCATAAAAGACGGTTTCATGACCTACGATCTGGCACGCCAGATGGACGGGATACAGCCGGTCTCATGCTCCAGGTTCGGCCGGGAAGTATCGGAAAGGATAACAACAACGTGATAGAAGATGTAAAAAGCCGCATAGAGGCCCTCCAGCAGAGAATGGACACCCTCCGAGGGTATCTTTGACCTCGCTGCAACCAGGAACAAAATCGAAGCATGTGATGAAGCGATAGCCAAGCCTGATTTCTGGGAGGACCAGGAAGAGGCGCAGGCTACCCTCAAGGAGCGGGCCCGTCTCCAGGCAGAAATAGACGCCTGGGAGGCCAAGGAGAAGGACCTTGAGGAGATTACTATCCTCCAGGACATGTTCAAGGAAACAAACGATCCGCAGGATGCATCAGAGCTTGTGGAAAGAGTCGAAGCGCTGGACAAGTTGCTCGGCCGCTATGAGATCGAGCGTATGCTCAGCGGCGAGGCGGATAAAGAGAATGCCATAGTCTATATTAATGCGGGCGCCGGTGGCACCGAGGCGCAGGATTGGGCGGAGATGTTGCTCAGGATGTACCTCATGTGGGCTGAGAAAAAAGGTTTTGAGACCCAGGTCGTAGACATCCTGCCGGGGGAGGAGGCAGGGATAAAGAATGTCACCTTTATTGTGTCGGGCCCGAATGCCTATGGGTATCTGAAGTGCGAGTCCGGCATCCACCGACTGGTCCGTGTTTCTCCTTTCGATGCCAATAACAGAAGGCACACTTCATTTGCGTCGGTATACGCCTACCCGGAACTCCCCGAGAACGTGCAAGTCGACATTAAAGAGGAAGATCTCAGGGTGGATACTTTCAGGTCCAGCGGCCCTGGCGGGCAGCACGTGAACAGGACTGAATCCGCTATTCGTATCACCCACATTCCTTCAGGTATCGTCGCGCAGTGCCAGAATGAGAGATCGCAGCATAAGAACAGGGCTATAGCCATGGCGATCCTCAAGTCGAGGCTCTACGAACTGGAGAAAAGAAAACAGGAAGAAAAGATGGCTGCCTTGAACAAGGAGAAAAAAGAGATAGCGTGGGGCAGCCAGATTCGTTCGTATGTACTCCACCCCTACAAGCTGGTAAAGGATCACAGGACAAAACTGGAGGAACACAATGCGGAAAGTGTACTCAACGGGGAGCTTGACTCGTTCATGAAAGCATGCCTTTTGTACTTGACTTTTGAGCAGAAAAGCGATTAATTACTGAGAAATGGAAGGGCTTTTCGGCGATAACAAACTTGGCGAATTGGAGGAAAAAATAGATGCGCTTGTGTCAAGTTACAAGGGCATCAAGGGGGAGAAGGAGAAGCTGGCAGCCAGGATTGGTTCTTTGGAAGTAGAGAATCGGGAGCTGAAGCAGAAGATGGCGGAGATTCAAAGTGAAAAAGAGATTGTCATGCGCAAGGTGAAAAGCATTCTGGAGAAAGTGGAGAAGATAGAAGGGTGATGGGTAAGCAGGACGGACAGGACCGAAAGGGCAGGCAGGACAGAAAAGTTGAGGTAAACATCCTGAACCAGGTCTACACGTTTGTCGGAGAAGACGAGCAGCAGATTGTTAGGGCGGCTGAGTTTGTAGACGCGAGAATAAGAGATGTTATAAAAGATTACAGCATTGTCAATACTTTGAACGCTATGATGATGGCCATGATGCGAATTGCAGCCGAGTATCTGGAAGCGAAAGACAAAGTAGAAAAAGTTGAAGATCATACGCGGAGGCTCTTGCACAAAGTTGAAGAGTTAGATGTACCCTGCGGTGTGCGTGATAGATGGCA
>DATKNH010000167.1 GCA_035541455.1 Syntrophorhabdales bacterium | reverse complement strand
AATTAAAATATGTGCGAGGAGGCTCTATGAAAGCCGTAGCAGTAAATGGTAGTCCGCGTAAGAAGGGGAACACTGAAATCCTGCTTGGAAAGGTACTTGAACCGCTAGCGAGCGCAGGTTGGGACACAGAACTCATTCAGCTTGGTGGAAAAAAGATCAGAGGATGTATCGCATGTTACCGGTGTTTTACCACGAAAGATGCCCGGTGCAGCGTGAAGACGGACGTGTTTAACGAGTGCTTCGAGAAGATGCTTGCGGCCCAGGCAATAATCCTCGGAACCCCCACCTACTTCACTGACGTAAGCGCCGAAATGAAAGGCCTGCTTGACCGCGCAGGCCTGGTGAGCGTAGCCAATGGCGGACTGCTCAGGGGGAAAATTGGCGCGGCTGTCGTCGCGGTGCGGCGCGGCGGCGGCACGCACGCTTTCGACACCATTAACCATATGTTCCTTATGTCCGGCGCCATTGTCCCTGGTTCGACCTACTGGAATCTCGGATTCGGCCTGGACAAGGGCGAGGTCTCGGGCGATGCCGAGGGTTTGCGAAACATGGAAGATCTGGGCAAAACTATCGCCTGGTTGGGGAAGGCAATGAGCGCCCATATGGGGAGTTACCCGAAGGCTATCACCGTTGAGGGGAAATAGGGTGAGAACTTTGCTCCGCTATCCTTGGACGTGCCTTGCGACAGATCCAGTTGGTTGCGCCCTCGGTGCAATCTAACGATGCATTCGTGTGCCCATCAAGTGCCGGTATTGTCCGGTCGAGATTTTGTGGGCCGCTATCCTGGCTGCGCTGAAATCGTCGAAATGGTGCATCAGCGTCGAGACTACGTCCCCATCCAGAGCGCTGTCCTTTACCAACCCTTCCAGTGTCTGCCCGGCCTCGCGGGGGCGCATTCCCTTGCGATAGGGTCTATCCTCGGTGATGGCAGCGAAAACGTCTGCTACAGCCATAATCCTGGAGCCAGGCGATAGAGCCTCTGCCCTGACATGGAAAGGATAGCCTGTTCCATCAAGACGCTCATGGTGGAACGAGGCCCAACTCTTGACTTCGTCCATGCCTTTCACGGCTTCGAGAGTGCGGTAGGTGAGGTAGGGATGACGGTGCATGATTCGTTTCTCTCTCGCGTTCAGAGGACCTGGTTTTTCCAGCACTTCCGTGGGAATAGCCAGTTTGCCCAGGTCATGCATCTGACCGGCTACCTCCATGAGTTGACACTGGTCCTGGGAGAGCTGCACGGATCTTGCCAGCCTTTCGGCGACAAGGGCGACACCCATTGAATGTGTGGCTGTATAGGGACTCCGGTAATCGATCATCCTTCTCAGAGTGTCGGCCAGTTCCAGAAGCTGGTCCACATCGAGATCGATGGTGTGAGACTCCGTGATGCGCGAAAGGATCGAACCGAGCGCAGGTGACACCAAGTCAAGCCAGAAATGTTCCCGGGCGCCCAGTTCCAGGAAAGCGTTCACAAAACGAGGCACGAACATTCTCCCTGATTCTCCCTGTATCCTTCCGCGAATTGTCTTTGCCTGGCTCAGCACATCACGTCGACTGTTGACCAACACGGATATGCGGTCGGCCAAGTGCAGGACATGGCTCTCCATCGGAACCTGCTGCTCCGCGACCGATGCGCCTTTTCCCCAGTCCCATGGTGTGTGGTGATACCGTACGAGTGTTGCAGCCCGTTGCAATGGCCTGAAAGCGGAGAGCAGCAAGTAACCCTGCTCAGCATGCAGTTGCGGCTGCTCTGCTTCAAACCTAAGGGCATTGATTCTCTCTTTCAAAGAGAGTGCGCCACAATCATGAAGAGCACCCGCTAATAACACATTGACTTTCATATCCTCTGTCAAGTGCAACTCTGAAGCGAGGGCGGACGCGATGTAAGCCACCCGGTAGTGGTGATTGACTACCGCAGGGCTGATCATATCCATCGCGTCTGAAAGAAGCAAGACGAGATCAAAAAGGTGTACGTGTTTTCTCTGATGCATAGGCTAATTGTAATCTCTCCTGCTCATAACGCAAGGTGACATGTATTGTGAGGCAATTCGTCCAGCAGGAGAGGCTTAAGCGACTGTTTTCTCTGCCGATAACACTTCCATGAGGATTGAAAGTTCCAGCATATCTCTTGCTTCGACCCACCAGCTTACGAAGTCGCGCGAAAGGAAGCAGATCCTGCAGGTCGTGGACGACGGGCAGACAGACGGCGTATTACGCAATAAAGGTATCCGCTCCACAAGAAGACACGGCCATGCGCACTTGGCTGCTAATGATAACCAACGGCGCGCGGATCTCAATTGGCACGTGCTCACGGATTTGATGTATCGCATCACGGGGAAGAAACCGTCGATGCAGGATGACTCAAAGGCTGCGGGACACGTGACTGATGCCTCAACACCATCGGAAGATTCAATTCAATCGTCGGAACAACCCTCTAATCTGCCTGAAGGGTGGGTGGTTCGATACACTGTAGTGGATGCATATACGGAGCAGGAGAAGACCGCTTTTCAAGCCAAGGGTACTGTCACCGCCAATGGAAAGGAAATCAACTTTTCCGTGTCCCTTGCCATGGGCCGGTCATATGCCCAGTCGCTCAGCAGCGAATTACGCGCAGGTAACTCGGTAGAAGATTCGCCTGTCGTCTATCCAGGACAAGGGACAACTACCCTTTCCGACAATCGGATCCAGTTCGATAGCGCCATGGATGGGAATAAAAACGACGTGCCATTTCCGGGTCAGCTGGGCGGCTTCCTTGCCATCGATAAGAATGGCAATGGTGTGATTGACGATGGTTCGGAGTTCTTCGGGCCGACGACCGGTGATGGATTCCGGGAGCTTGCAGCGTATGATGATGATAAGAATGGCTGGATTGACGAGGGCGACGCCGTATACTCCAAATTGCGAATCTTGGGACAGAACGGTGATCATCAGACGCTTGATACTCTGCAGTCCTCCAACGTCGGAGCCATTTACACAGGGAGTGTGGCAACGCCCTTCGAAATAAAGAACGATCAGAACCAGACCCAGGCTAGAATCCAGAGATCGGGCATCTATCTCACGGAAGACGGAACGCCCGGCATCGTTCAAAGCATAGACATCGCAGTATAGTGTAAACTGCGCGCGCCTGCCGCGACTCGAACGCGGAACCTACGGATCCGAAGTCCGTTGCTCTATCCATTGAGCCACAGGCGCGTGTGAGGTACTCTAACACGTTACCGCTTCAAAATCATCTCTCGATAAGGGGGACCTCAGAGGGGTACCAGGTATATTGAGACGCACAAGAGCACCAGCCAAAACAGACCGAAGGTAACCAGCGTCGATAACATGAGGCCGATAATCTTTGAGTACAGCTGGAGAGGCATTGCTGGTTGTGGTCGTGACGGTGTTTCGGGGGAGTGACCGGTCAGGGCGTCCAGAAGCTCCTTGCAACGGTTGTTCGTGCCTTGAAAATGCTTCCGGACTGCGAGACTGGCCACGTACGAGATAATGATCTGCACCACGAAGAAAGCGGTGAGAAAAATGATGGGCAGACTTACCTTCAACGCGCCAGTGAGAAGAACACTCGTGAACCACCCAATAGCAGCGAAATTGACCGTCAAAAAGAAGGTGTACCAAGAGAGATACAGCTGAAAATGGTGTCGCGCATATGCGTTAAGTTCGGTAAGTTCCGTGTTGAGTAGATCGCTCCCGTCCTTCATTACGTCCCTGCCCAAACGATGCAGGCTCGTGCGTGACCCGTACCAGACAGGGCCCAAGTATGGAAGTCCTTCCAACTGAGGCTTGCAGCGGCATCAGCCCGATTTCCTGTCTGGTTTCCCTCTTTCTCCGCCTCGTAAACTCTCATGAAGCATCCTCTCTGCGCTGCTTTATTCGCGTAATAAACCCACGCAAAGGTCTTCGTCGCGTGATTCGAGAGACACGTCCGCCTTCTTATTCAGTTACTCACTGAGGGCCGCGATGTCAAGTGGGCCTGGGTCTTGGGAAGCCCTATATTCCTCCTGCCACGTGTAAGATGGTGTAGGGCTCTTGGTAATGGACTTGTCCAGTTCTCTAGAGAACGTGTAAAGAACCGTCCCTGGAGTAGTACCGTGTTGCGCCGTCATCCGACAATTGCAAGATATTTTTCCTTGCGATCCTCAAGGGACAGGGGTAGGATTTCGGTAACCATTGTTAAAGAGGGGGAGTCTATGAATGTCAAACCAAAATGGATGTTGCATTCCTTCGGGCTGGCCGTGTCCCTGGCCGCAGTGATTGTGGTGTTACGGGGCGACGCCGGTGCGCAGCAGTATCCAAGCCATGATATTCACCTCATCTGTGCTATGCCCGCAGGCAGCGGGGCTGATGTGCTCGTTCGGTATTTTGGCGAAAAGCTCCGTCCCGTAGCAAACCGGACAATCATCGTTGAGAACAAGGCCGGGGCTGCGGGCAATATCGGGACCGAATACGCGGCAAGAGCAAAGCCGGACGGCTACACCATATTCGTCCACGCAGCAAGCGCAGTGGCGGCAAGCATGCATCTGTTTAAAAAACCGCCCGTGGACGTGGGTAAGACGATCCTGATCGCGGCGACGATCAACCGGCAACCTTTCATGCTGGTGGTCAGCGCGAAGAGCCCTTACAGGACGGTCGCCGAGCTGACCGCTGCCATGAAACAGAAAGGAACAAAGGTCAGTTACGCGACGACCGCTCCTAACGGCACTGTCATGGGTGAGATCTATAAAGCTACGACGGGTGTCCAGGCCGTGGAGATAAGTTACAGGTCCGGCCCGGATTCCCTGAACGAACTGCTCAGTGGCAAAACCGATTACGGCATGCTTGATCCCGCATTCTCGCTGCCCCAAATCCGGGAAGGAAGGCTGCGGGTCCTTGCCGTCAGCAGCGGGAAGCGACTGGAGGCCAACCCGGATATTCCCACGATGACTGAATCGGGGGTTCCCATGGACCTGACCGGGTGGTGGGCTGCGATGCTGCCTGCCGGGACGTCCAAACCAATCGTCACCACGGTGAACCAGTGGTTCACTCAGATTGTGAAGACGGATGAGACGAAGAAGTTCCTGAACAACTTCGGTGGCGATCCCTTCATTATTTCACCCGAAGAAGCCCAGGCGCTTTTCGAGAAATCGATCAAGGATTGGGGAGAGTACGTCCGGATCGCCAGGATCGAGCCGAAAGGCTAAGCAAGGAGGAACGTAACAAAACCGCTAAGCACGGCTCGTCTAGCTCTCTAATGTCAATCCTTCGTGTGCAAGCTCGACTGACTCTATAGCCACTTCATTGCCGTCTGCTTTTAAAGACGGCCCCTCTATCTTTTTGATTAATGCGTTCTTTATACTCCAGCGCATCACATCATTGTGCTCGTCGTCCAGAAGGATGATGGCACCATTCCTGCGGTCTGCTTTTCCCTGCACAATGTTCCTATACCAGTCCCAGAGCTCGGTGTTGTTGGTGTAGCCGCGCTTGAGGGTAATATTCGAGTACTTGCGCAAACCGGGGAGCTTACGTACGTTGAGAGCTTTATCGGCGCCCTCCCTGTAGTCTATGACCTCTATTTCTGCGGTGAGTCCGCTGCATTCGCTGAAACTACCCGTGGTAAGACCATCTATTTCCACGCGAAAATTACATGCCTTGTAAGGATCCGTCCGTGTTGATGTCGGCATCTCGCTTACACCCCCAATCGCTGAATTGGCGGCCCGGAGGGCCAGGATCCGGCTTCTGACAAGCCCACAGCGCCCTGGCGCTCTGACGTACGCCTGAATTCATTTTCAAAGACACTTTGCAGCGCGGGATTGTACCCCAGGAGAACGCTGTCCAGCTGCTGCTGGATTTCGATTTCTTCGTCCCACTGAGGACCGGCAATGCTGTGCAGAAGCGGCCAGTCGCGCATTATGCCCCCGACATCTCTGGCAGCAATAAAATCAAGGGCCGTTTCCAGGTAATCAAGGGCAACCGCCGAGCATCGCGCGGTCAGGTCCCGAAGCTCCCTTTCGTAGGCCGCGATCCACGCCCCGGGCTCGAATGCATTTGCAAGGAGAAGGTCGAATTTCGCAAGGCGGAGACGTTCAACAAGGCCAAGCTTGTCGAAATTGCGAAACCGGAAAGCCATTGCCGCATACAATGAGAACCAGTCGAGCCTCGGGTCCGGAAAGTCGTAGTCCGGCTGACTCAAGGTCCCTTTGAGTCGTCCCTCCCTTATAAGCCGCGCTTCGATCGGCGTACCGGCATAAGGAAGCATTTTGCAGAAATTTGCCGGACATTCGCCGTCAGCGGTGACGCGTCTGAGGAAGTGGATGTTTTCCCTGATCGAGTCGACTGTACTGTCCGGATCAAAAAGCATAAAGCCCATGTCAAATGCGATGCCGATTTTTTTTAAGAGTTCAACGGCCTTGTGATTTTGCTCGACGGTCACCAGCTTATTCAGAGTCTTGAGTCCTGCCGGATTACCCGATTCTACGCCAAGATAAATCATTATGAGCCCGTGCTCACGAAAGCGGGAAAAAAGATCTTCGTCGAGGTCGTCCACACGACACGAAATCTTCCATCTGATCTTCTCTGACAGGGCTGATTTGCTGAGGGCCTCCAGGTAGCTCTCGTTCCATTGCCGCTGCTGCCTGCTCTTTGCAGCGAAGTCGTCATCCTGAAAGATAAAGAGGCGTACGCCGTCCTCCTCGTACAGAGCGTTCATCTCGGCGACAACAGCCTCGGGCTTTCTCGTGCGCCTGAGACGGCCGGGGGGTCCTCCGTAAAACTGCCGTATGCTGCAGAATGAGCAGTTGTGCAGACAGCCGCGGCTGGCGAGCATCGATACGGCCTTCACGCCTCTGGTCAGCATTCTCGGCTCTCTCTTCACCTGAGGCAACGCATCGAGGTCTGCGATCAGAGGGCGGGGAGGGTTTACAACGATATCGGTTCCGCGACGGAAGACGAGCCCTTCTATCGAATCCCAGGTCTCCGGCCGGTGCAATTGCCTCATGAGGTCGAGAGTAGTGTACTCACCTTCGAACCTTATCACAGAATCAAGATCGGGAAGAGCTTCGAGCACCTCGCGGGGACGAAGACTGGGGAAGTGGCCGCCCGCAGTGAAATGGGCCCGGACGCCCTCTTTTCTCAAGGTTGAAGCCAGTTCTCCAAATTCATTGAAGGTATATTGAAAGATGATCGAAATCCCGACGAGATCAGGATTGTACTCCTTCACTGCTGAAACGACGTTGGACACATTTCCCGGTACGTATGGAATGATGACGGAGTGAAACCCGTAGGAATCAAGTGTGGCCTTGATGGAGCGCAGGCCGAGGTTTTCCTGGTCCTCGTACCCTATGAGCATAGCCCGGACAGAGCTCTTCGCACGAGCACGCATACCTTAACCTCTTAACGCAAGAGATGGCGAGCTTTGCACTCACCATCTCTTCGCTCTTCAGCCTCTACCTGCTTTTCCCCTTGCCGGCAACAATGTCGCGGATCTTCTGCAACTGTTCGAGCTGCATTTTCTGCTCGGCAATTTTCGTCTCGAGCTGCACCACCATAATCTGCTGCAGTTTTTCGCGGTCGAGGATCCACCAAGGGACAGGATCAACAGTCTGCCAGAATCTCAACTGCCCCCAATCAATGCCCGGAATTTTTGGTTCCACATTGTTCATGATTCCCTCCTTGTGGTTTGAGCTGGCATTTCTGCCAACGGTGTACTGTTTCGTCCTGCCGCCCAATCGCCTCCGCGGCGAAAGCAGCAACACCTTTTACCCTGCGCCCCGGAGCAGTACCATAAATTCACGTTCTACTCTACTCTTATCACGAGAGGTGAGAGTGTCAAGAGTAAGGTTCAACCTATGTAGTATTGTTTGTTGCGCTCCTCAGCCTATTCAATCTTGTCCTGACAGTAGACTCGTTGTGCTCTCTGGAGCGAGGAACGAGAAGAAGGCGGTAACGGTATGCATTTTTACGATTTCAAGGAGAGCAAATTTGCGCGCATCAGGTCGATCATGAGGGGCAGTCCTGAAGATCCGGCACCATGCTATCGACAGTTGCCAAATAATTCTTGCAGTCTAACGATAATGTGCGCTGCGCAGAGTGCTTCGATATTTTCAGGAACCGAAAGGCTAAGCGATGGATGAGGAACCGAAATCGGCAGGATGGTGGCGAACTATTTTCGGTATCCTGACAGCAACCGCCGATGTCATTACGGCTTGGGCTCCAACGGTCTCTATTGACCTTAAAGCTGTAAACCGGTAGGAGGCATAGGCCATGGGATACGGGACTGTGGCCGGTAAGGTCTCCATCAGCGCGAAGCCCGTAAACTAGTGCACGAGCGACCTGAGTAACGTGGACGATACCTGAGCCACTTCATTGACGGCGCGGTCGAAGGCCTGCTTGTTCACATGAGATGGATTGGTGAATCCACTGATCTTCCGCACAAATTGTAGCGCTGCGGCACGGATCTCCTCCTCACTCGCAGGCGTATCGATGTTGTAGAGTTTCTTGATGTTCCTGCACATGTTTCTTACCTCCACTGGTGGCGCTCGGGCACCTTCATTAGAGTACCAGATTCTCCCGACGGTAAGTAAACCCTGGGCACCCTTAGCCCTCGCGTCAAGCACCAGTAGGTACTCCGGGGACGCTCTTCAGTCTCTTAAGCTTATGAATTCTTGGCGGCTGACGATAAAGATGTATTACTTGAGGCGTTTCCAAGGGCGTCCCACCCAATCTCCAATCGAAGCATGCTTTTGACGGAACAGGATTATCGGGTTGAAATGTGACAACGCAAGTCTGACGAGACGGAGGAGAAAATGAGGAAAGCCTGGATTTGGTCGGTAATGGTGGTTGTTATTCTCGGGGCCAGTGTGTTGGTGTTTGCTGACAGTGATGAAAAAGGTCCGGTAAAAATGAACACGGTGAGTGTACCGAACGTGGTCGGTATGCTCGGTGGTAAAGGAAGACAAGCCGTCGAGAACGCCGGTCTCAAGTGGGCATACGCCAGTCAGGGAATCCCTGTAACAGACCCCAACAAGAATGCAATCGTCGCCTCGCAGTCGCCGAATGCGGGCGCCCAAGCGATCCGGGGGTCGACTGTTACGCTGACACTATATGTATTTTCCGAGAAAGCGCTGAGGGATAACGACCAGAAGGGAACAGTTAACCTGCCACGCCGTTGATTGGGATCATTCGGCTGCGGTGGCGCGCGACCTGCTACCGCAGCCGAATGATCTTATCTGTAAGTCAACAGAGGCTTAGCAGACCTTAGCGTTGTCGCTGCCTGGTCCGTGCGTTTGTCGTACGTAGCTAATACGCAATCCCAAGCTTGGAGCAGACCTTGCGCGAGAAGTCGCGGACCTTTTCATCGGCGTCCTCGAGGCCCAGTTTTATCGGCGCTTCGTACCTGTCGCTGTAACCGTTCATCATCACGGTCAGGGCGTTCAGTTTCCATTTCCAGAGGTTCTCAGGCTTTATGTACCAGTACTTGAGGCCCAGCGTTCTCCCGATGTGGTCGTAGCTCATCTCCATGATTTTTTCGGGGCGCATCAACGGCGCCAGAGCCACGAGCCCCGGAAACTCAGTGTCGCCCATCGATTTGCCTTTATTGAAGGGGCATACGTCCTGGCATACGTCGCAACCATAGAGCCTCCCGCCTATCTGTTCCGCCATTTCGGGAGAAGGCACACCCATGCCCATGTTCGCCGACAGGTTGGTCTGAAAGCTGATGCACCCGACCATCGACATGGTGTAGGGCTCGGACAGGGTGCGAGTCGGGCAGGCTTGGATGCACTTGCCACAGTTTTCCGGGCAATTCTTGAGCTTCACGTCGCGAACAAGCTCGAGATCCCGGTCGACCCCGACCATATCGATGCGAATGTGCGACCCTTTTTCGGTATAGAAGAAGTTGTTCTGGCGGATGATTCCGAGACCGGCCTGATAGGCTGCCCACCGTGCCGGCGCCTGGATTCCATGAGGACCGCCCAGTGTACATTTGAGGCCGAGGCTTTCCAGAAATGCGGCAAACTCCCTGCGTATCTTGAAGAATGGAGCGTTTTCGTCCGTCCTGCTGTCGAACATGTAGGCCTTGCCGTAGATTCCGTCAAATTCGCGGGGCACGTTATACCTGTGGATCGGAACGATGGCGACTATGATTGATTTTATCGTAGGGTCAGCGGCTGAAGGATCTGCGTAAGTCCTGAAGGTTCCATAGATCCTTTCTCCCATGGGGATGCGCGCGATGCGCTCCTCCAGCTTTTCGCGGTAGCCGGCCAGCGCACCCACTCTTATGATGCCACAGTCCTCGTATCCCAGTTCCAGGGCCTTTTCCCGTATCTTGCCTTCAATCATCATAACTCCTCCTTCGGATGCTCGAACCAGAACGTCGAATTTGATGTACCCTAAGCTATACCACTTGCTTATTGCAAGTAGTATATAACATCAACTTGCTTTATGCAAGTGAAATGTGTATCCTTTGACCATGCGGAAAATTAACAGGAGATCGATGTGCCCGATCAGCAGCGCTCTCGATATTCTGGGCGATAGATGGACATTGCTGATAATAAGAGACCTGATGTTCAGTGCGAAAAGAACTTACGGTGAGTTTTTACAGTCGGAGGAAGGGATTGCGACCAATGTTCTTGCAGATCGCCTTCTCACTCTGGAAAAGGCGGGGATCGTCGCAAAGAAGAGCTTTCCCGGAAACAGGGCGAAAAACCTTTACCAGCTGACCCACAAGGGGATCGACCTGCTACCCACCTTGCTTGAGCTTATAATATGGGGCGACAAGTATTTCGAAATCCCGGAACGTATTCGCCGGCTCGCCCGTCAGATCAGGAAGAACAGGGATGGCGCTATAAAGGAGATCTCAACACGGCTTGCGGCAGAGGACGCGGATACGGGCAGGAGATAAGCCAGAGTCATAAATCCGTTAATTACCGCTCCAACCGGGAGGCAGCTTGACCCCTGTCACTTTTTCCAATTTGTCCCAATCCCGACCCCATAGAGTCGTAAACGTATCGCGCAATGCTTCGTAAGAACGTTTCCAACCCGATTCAAAGTCATATTTCAAGGCATCCTCAAGAAACGGAACAATATCCTTCAGTCTTTCCTTTGGCAGGTATGCCCGTGCTCCCGTATCATAAGCCCGCTTCAAGTTTTCCGGGCTGAGAGCGTGCGCAGTAAGCATTACCGCCCTCAGATTCTTCTTCACGGCAATGTCCAGCAGGTCAAAACCTCGAACCCCCATGATGTCGAGAATGATCAGGTCGTAAGCTCCTGATTGAAGCAACTTCAGGGCTTCGGCATAGCTTGTGGCCTTATCGATGGCACAGCCGACGCAGCTCGATGTGATCTCTTCCTCGAGGACATCGAGAACATCCTTTTCATCATCAACGGCTAGTATCTTTCTTTGATCCAGAATAGAGCCACTCATTATGAAACCTCCTGTGAGAGATCAGTCCGATACCGACGACCGGGCTGACTGCTCTTCCCTAAATGTTGGTGTCCCGTTCTTTATTATTGTGCATGCAAACGAGTTGTGCAATAAAAAAGCGAAAGTCCGGATAACAGGAAGGACGAAGCACGCCCAGACTACCTGCAAATCGACAGGTGTCCGGAAAGCAGAAACCCACTGAGTCTACCGGGACGAGGGTTAATATGTGCAAGAGCTTTTGTAAGACAACGCGGCGCAAATCTTGTATAATGTGAGATGTGGAACGCTTCAGCCCGGAGATGACGTGAAGCTGCCGCGCTCCAGGCCATCGTTACGGTCGTCACGTGCTGCACCTCATGAACGGATGATAAGATGAAGATCATCTCCGGCGGACAGACAGGCGCAGATCGCGCAGCACTA